>CAZFZK010000055.1:3062-5331 GCA_964523605.1 uncultured Candidatus Planktophila sp.
AAAGCCCATATTTTCAGCAACTGTCATATGGGGATAGAGCGCATATGACTGGAAAACCATCGCGATATCGCGATCTTTAGGAGCAACATTTGTTACATCGCGATCACCGATCAAAATACGACCGGCATCGATTTCTTCAAGACCGGCCAACATGCGAAGTGATGTTGATTTACCGCAACCTGAAGGACCAACTAGTACTAGAAATTCACCATCATTTACAGTGAGTTCTAGTTCATTAACTGCAGGCACAGTTGTGCCAGGGTAGATACGTGATGCTTTGTCGAATACGACATTTGCCATTTTTTCTTCCTTATCCGGGCAGGTACGTGCCCGACGATCCGTTGGATGAGGTGACTACGGCGGTTGCCGCAATCGGTGCGCAAAGGTTACCCATCGAGTGCGGGAAAGGGCAATATCCGATGCGAAATGCCGTTCGTGGCGCGTATAGTTGGCTTTCTCATGGAGCCCCACTCGCTTAGCCAGATTTTGGGCAATATTGCCGTCGTTCTCCTTTTAATCCTGTTGGGCTCTCTCTTTGTGGCTGCCGAAATCGCCCTTATCTCGTTGCGCGAAAGCCAGATCAAGCAGATCGCTCTAAAAGGTAAACGGGGCGCTCGGGTGGCTGCTCTAACTGAAAATCCAAACCGGTTCTTGGCCGCAGCTCAAGTAGGCGTGACTTTTTGTGGCTTTCTCTCAGCCGCAATCGGTGCCGAACGGCTTGGTGTTTATGTCGAACCCGAATTAGCCAAGTTGGGATTATCCGAGGGCGTAGCTGCTTTGGTATCGCTCGTTGGAATTACCATCGTGGTTGCATATTTCTCATTAGTTTTCGGCGAACTAGTTCCTAAGCGCTTAGCACTATTTCGCACCGAAGCTATTGCCATGGCTTCTGCCGGAATCATTGATTGGTTAGCCAAACTTTTCCGACCAATTATCTGGCTACTTTCAAAATCAACTGACTTTGTCGTTCGCATGTTTGGGTTAGATCCAGCCGAACAACGCACTCAGATTTCCGAAGAAGAGTTACTTGATTTAGTTGCCGGGCACGCAGCCCTTAGCGATGAAGAGCGCGACATAGTTGAAGAAGTTTTTAATGCTTCAGAGCGCCAAATTCACGAAGTTATGGTGCCGCGCACCGAAGTTGATTTCATGGATGCTTCATTAACTGTGGGCAAAGCAATTGCTTTAGCGATTGATAAAGCACATTCGCGTTACCCGGTAGTTCGCGGATCTTCCGATGAAGTAATTGGTTTTATCCATGTTCGCGATTTACTCGATACTTCATTGGTTAGCCCTGGTGGAAAAATTCAAGAATTAGTTCGTAACATCATATTTTTACCAGGCACTAAAGGTATTTTGCCTGCGCTAACTGAGATGCGTAAACAGGGCCAACACGTAGCTATTGTGCTCGATGAGTATGGTGGCACTGACGGCATCATCACACTCGAAGATCTGGTCGAATGCTTAATTGGCGATATTCGTGATGAATATGACGATCATGAGGAAGAAATTGCTTACGAGGCACGCACTAATGACTTTGAGATCGATGGCCTAACTTCGCTTGAAGACCTACTAGATGATGCTGGCATTGAGATTCCCGAAGGCCCATACGAAACAGCTAGTGGCTTTGTCATGCACTTCCTCGGGCGAATCCCGGTAGAAAATGATGTGGTTAGCGTAAATGGCTTGCGAATCACTGTCTTATCGATGGAAGGTAAGCGAGCTGGTCGGCTTTTAATCTCGCGCAACGCATAATTCATGCGAGAATAAACCTCATGAGCGCGCAGAAAAGAATTCTTTCGGGGATTCAACCAACCAGTGAATCTTTTCACTTAGGCAACTATGTGGGCGCCTTAAAGCAATGGGCGGCTCTCCAAGATGGCAATGATGCTTTTTATTGCATCGTTGATCTGCATGCTCTATCAGGTGAGATTGATCCAAAATTGTTACGTAAGCGAACTTTGGCATCTGCGGCTCAGTTGATTGCCCTCGGAATTTCGCCGGGAAAATCTACGCTTTTCGTACAATCGCAAGTGCCACAACATAATCAATTAGGTTGGATTATGGAATGTATGGCCGGCTTTGGTGAAGCAAGTCGCATGACCCAATTTAAAGATAAGTCAGCTAAAGGCGGCGCAGATTCAGCTCGCGTTGGTTTATTTACTTACCCAATGTTGCAAGCTGCCGACATTCTTCTTTATCAAGCAGATCAAGTTCCGGTTGGCGAAGATCAGCGTCACCATATTGAATTGACTCGAGATCTTGCCAC
>CAZFZK010000055.1:5349-8112 GCA_964523605.1 uncultured Candidatus Planktophila sp.
AGACCCACCAGCCAAAATGAGTAAATCTCCGGGGTCAACTTCTGGTGTGCTCGAAATTATGGATACACCAGAATCAAATGCTAAGAAAATTAAGAGTGCTGCAACCGATGCAGAACGAGAAGTAAAATTTGATGAGAAAACAAAGCCGGGCATCAGCAACTTACTGACCATTCATTCAACTTTGTCTGGAAAATCTATCGTCGACTTAGAAGCCGAATTTGCAGATAAGGGTTATGGCGACTTCAAGGGCGCTGTTGCTGAAGTGGTAGTTGAATATTTCCGGCCAATTCGCGCCAAAGCTCTCGAGTTACTTGAAGACGAGGCTCACTTGCTTTCAATTCTGCACGAAGGTTCTCGCAAAGCACGCGAAGTAGCAGCCGAGACGATAAAACTCACTTACCGAAATCTGGGTATCGTTCAATGATTCGCAAAGCTTTACTTTTAAGCGTTGCAATTACCGCTTCGGTACTAGCACCAGTAACTTCAACAGCAGCAACGACAGTAAATGTCTGCGTCGCTTACGATTTAGGTGGCCCAGGGGACCGTTCATATAACGATGCCGTTCTAGCTGGATTAACTAAAGCAAAGAAGACACTTTCATTTAACTACGAAGGTTTTATTACTGACGGCAGCGCTGCTGACCGAGAGAAACGAATTCGAGCGATGATTGCCAAAGGTTGCTCGCCAATCCTGGCGGTTGGTTCGGGGTACGCCAAACTACTTAAGAATTTAGCAATTGAATTTCCAACTCAACAATTTTCAATTCTAAACGATTCTTCGATTGCTAGTTTGAATATCACTTCACTCGTTTTTAACGACACCCAAGTTGGCTACTTAGCAGGTTCATCCGCAGCCCGGGTTTCTAAGACCAACAAAGTTGCTTTGATCTCGAATTCTGCAAATGTGAATTTGGAATCCGGTTTTTCATTGGGCGCAAATGCTGCGAAGAAGAAAGTTAAAGTAACTTCAAAGATTGCTACTTCAGGTTTATCCGAATTAACAAAGTCACTTATTGCCGAAGGTAACGATGTGATTTTTGTGGCTATCAATGGCTCTGTGAATGAAATTTTTGCAGCAGTTGTTAAATATAACGAGAGCAAGAAGAAAGATGCCGCAGAAGTTGGTGTCATTACAATTGAGCCCGATCAATATTTGACCGTCACGCCAGCAAATCAAAAATATTTGCTCGGTGCGATCTCTAAGCGAGTAGATAATGCGATTCTTGATTTAGTAACTTCGGCAATTAAAAATCAACAGATCAGCGACATTCTTGATCCAGATTTAGGTATCTACGGGCGCAGTTATGGCATCACAGGTGGCAATATCGAGGTCTCTATTTGGTCGCCAAAACTGCAGGCTTTCAAGGCTTCGATCGCAGCCGCTTCTCGTACAGCCGCCAAACTTTAAAGTTAGCCTCTAGAGTTTTCGCAATTGTTACCTATTTTTCGCCTATTTTTGGAAATTTCATTGGGATAAAAGCCATTTTGATACTAGGCTCGCCAATACTAAGAGGAGCTATCTGGCCGGTACTTTCGTACTAACTTAGATAGCAAAACTTGCGATAACCCCCGTTAGATACAACTTGGAGGAAAATTGAAGAAGTCAAAGCTAGTAGCCATTCTTGCGGCTACCACTGTTGCGGCAAGCCTGGCGCTTGTTCCTGCAGCAACTGCAGCAACAAAGACCAAAGCATGCTTGGCACTAGATACTGGTGGCGTAGATGACAAGTCATTCAACGCAGCATCATGGGCTGGCGCAACAGCAATTGCTAAGTCAAACAAGAACGTAACAGTTTCATACCTACCTGCAGCTTCAGGTGCTGATTACGCTCCAAACATTAAGAAGTTTGTTGATCAAAAATGTAACGTGATCATCGGTGTTGGTTTCGCAATTTCAGGTGCAATCATTGCATCAGCAAAAGCAAACCCATCAATTAAGTACGCGGTTGTTGACGATGCAGCTCTAGATTGCAACGCTGACTACTCAGTATGTAATCCTGTAAAGAACGTAAAGGGTCTAACTTTCCGTACTCAAGAATCATCATTCCTCGCTGGTTATGCAGCAGCTGCTTTCTCAACTAAGGGTGTAGTTGCTACTTACGGTGGCGCTCCATACCCAACAGTTACAGCATTCATGGATGGATTCGCACAAGGCGTTTACTACTACAACCAGGTAAAGAAGAAGGGCGTTCGCGTCCTAGGTTGGAACCGCGACACCAAGAATGGTGAATTCGTTGGTAACTTCTCTGATACTTCAAAGGCACTTCAGATCTCTAAGAACTTCGAGCAAGCTGGCGCAGATGTAATCTTCCCAGTTGCTGGTGGACTTGGTGGAGCAACAGCTCAAAACTCAATGGATGGAAAGAAGTCAGTAACAATCTGGGTAGATACAGATGGTTATGTTTCAGCTTCTAAGTACCGTTCAGTTCTTCTAACCTCTGTTGTTAAGGGTCTTGGCGAAGCAGTTTCTTCAGTAATCGCTGAAGTTAATGCTGGCAAGTTCACAAACAAGTCATACAGCGGAACTTTGGCTAATAAGGGAACACGCCTAGCGTCATTCCACGACTTAGCATCAGCAGTTCCTGCATCACTTGCTAAGGAAATTGCTGCAGTACAGAAGAAGATCGTTGCTGGTTCACTAAAGGTTGAATAAGCAATAAAAAAGTAAGTAGCGGCGCAGTGAGAAATCACTGCGCCGCTATTTTTTTATAGTTTTATAGCGTAGATTTACGCCATGTCTTTAGAGCTTCGCGGAATTACTAAG
>CAZFZK010000056.1:0-8100 GCA_964523605.1 uncultured Candidatus Planktophila sp.
TTTTTCAAAATAGCCATCGAGGGCGCCCATTGCCACAAAACATAGATCCACGGCAGCTGCGCCATTTCGGCGGATATCTCGAATTCGGCCGAGCAACTCAGAAAGTTGGGCTAACTGTGCCGGCCGCGCATCAACATCGTAGGCAAATCCAGTGCCCACAAGTGCGCGGTTTAGTTCAACGCCTTCATTGCAGGTAATCGCCAAATCATTTAGGAAAGCTCCACCACCACGGCTGGCCGACCAAGTTGAATTAATGGTTGGCGCTACAACAACGCCGACTACGGCGCCTTCGGAATCTTTTGCCGCGATACTCACATTCCAACCAGGCAAGCCATATAAATAATTAACTGTGCCATCGAGTGGATCGATTACCCAGGTGATGCCAGATTTAGATGGTCGCTCAGAACCTTCTTCGCCGATGATTCCATCGTTCGGGCGATTTTTTAGAATTTCGGAAACGATGTGGTTTTCGCTCTGGGAATCCATCTGTGTGACCACATCAATTGCGGTCGACTTAGAGGTAACCTCAAAAGCTGCTGGGCGGTTTTGTAGTAATTCGCCCGCTTCGCGCCCTACTCGTTTCGCTAACTCGAGAAGTTCAGCGATCAACTTTGCATCAGTCATTGGGCAATTCTACTCACCTGAAATCCCGCTAATGTCACGGCTCATCGGTTAGGCTCTGAAAACTATGAGCGAACTGCGCGTTAACGGCAAGTCTGAAGATGGCCTATATCTATCTCTACTAGATAGCGACGGCAAAGAATTCAGCGTTCGAATAAGCGACACCTTGCGTTCAACTGTCAATCAACCTCGTTTGGTGTCTGTGCAAGACGAAGATGCTGCACCGATTTCAGTTAAAGAAATTCAACGCCGCTTGCGCACTGGTGAATCACCTGAATCAATTGCCCAAGACGGAAACATCACGGTTGAAAAAGTAGAACGCTTCAGCGGGCCAATCTTGCAAGAACGTCAATTCATTAATGATCAAGTTGCCACCGTTATTGTGCGCAAAGAACCCGGTCGCGAACCAGTTAACTTTGGTGATGCAATTGTTCTGCGCTTAGCACCACTTGGTGTAGATATTACGCAGATTAATTACAACTGCTGGCGCATTGAAACCGGTATCTGGACTATTCAAGTTTCTTACCCAACCTCTGATGGTCATGGAGTTGGCCAGTGGGAATACGATCCAACTCGTCGCGCACTAAACGCACTCGATGACAATGCGCGCTGGTTACTTGGCGAGGAAACTCCAGCACCGCGTGCACCACTTGAGCCAGGTTTGATCTATACCGAACAAGTTGATCGCACTCCACGAAATACTGAAGTCGTGCGCGAAACTCCTCGCTTAGTTTCAATTCGAACTGATGCTGATTCAGAATCAGCTAAAGATGGCGTCCAAGGTCGGGCAAAAGTTCCAAGTTGGGATGAAATTATGTTCGGTCAGAAGAAAGATGAAGATTAATTAATAGTCTTTTGCAATAACGGCACGTAATTCTCAATTTCGGTAAGTGCGCCGTGGTGCCCAACCATTGAGCCTTCTAAACTTTCGCGTTCTGCTTCGATTAAAATTACGCCACCTTTAGCAATGGCGATAATTTCGCCCATACGATCGAAAGTATCAGCACTGGGATTTGGGCCAAATAATCCAGCAGTAAGTGCATCTTCGCGAGTATAGATATCCGCGCGATGGCCTAAAAATTCTTCCCAGCGAGATTTCACTTCGGTGCGAGCGGCTGCTGAATCAAGTGCTTCATCTAGATATAAGTGGCGGGCTCGGGGTTCACCTGCAATTGTGGCGATGCCACTAAGTAATTGATTATCTCGGCCCATAACTATTTTTTCTTCGACATTGACCATGCCATGATCAGCCGTAAGCCAAATGCGGGTGCCTTTCGGAAGTTCGCTAATTAACGCCTTAGCCATGTGATCAAGCATCGTAAGAGCTGCTAACCATTTATCCGAACCAACGCCATCGCTATGGCCAGCTGAATCAAGATCATTCATATAGAGATAAACTAGCGCTGGAGATTTTGCCAAAGCTAATTTAGTTTGGGCAACTAAGTCATCAACCACATTTGCGCCGCGATAAGTTGCGCCTCGAAAAACTGCTTGCGTAAATCCAGTATTTTCATAACGCTTAGCAGCCACGTGTGAAACATTTACACCCGCCGCCGTTGCTCGCTCAAATAGAGTCGGAACCGGTTGCCAGTAAGTTGGGTCAACGCGATCATCCCATTTCAGCGCATTTAGAATGCGGCCATTACTACGTGGCACTCGCACGGTGTAACCCAACATGCCATGCGCGCCTGGCAATGTTCCAGTAGTAAGTGTGGCAAGTGAAGTAGCCGTAGTTGAAGGAAATGCTGTCTGCACTCTCCCACTTCGAATAAATGTTGAAAAGGTCGGAATATATTCGGCGTACTTGGTAATTACTTCATCACCTAATCCATCAATTAAAAAAAGTACTTCGCGGCCACTCGGAGATTCACCAGCTGATATTTCATCACGCGCATCTGCTACGCCTAGACCGGCAACTATTGCCGGCAAGATTTGGTGAAGATGCATGCGTTAAGGTTAGGGCATGAAATCCGCACTTGTCTTTTCGCCCGAGGTTGCAGCAGCGCTGGCCAGTAATTCGCCAATTGTCGCCCTCGAATCAACGATTATTAGCCACGGATTGCCACGTCCATCAAATTTGAATGTGGCTCGCGAAGTTGAAGCAATCGTGCGTGAACATGGTGCAACTCCAGCAACAATTGCGATCCTAGATGGCGTAGTTCATATCGGATTAACTGATGAGCAATTAGTTGCTATCGCTAATCGTGATGACATCAGCAAAGCATCTAGTCGCGATTTAGCAGTTTTGATTGCGAGCAAGAAGTCTGCAGCAACCACTGTTGCGGCTACTGCTCATTTAGCCGCGCTGGCTGGCATTAAAGTTTTTGCAACCGGCGGCTTAGGTGGCGTACATCGTGGGGCAAATGAATCATTCGATGAATCTGCCGATTTAACTGCGCTTTCAAACTTAGATATCACTGTGGTTTGCGCTGGCGTTAAATCTATTCTCGATGTTGGCGCAACTCTTGAGCGGCTCGAGACTCTGGCTATTGGTCTAGTTGGTTTTAAAACTAACGCCTTCCCTGGTTTCTATTTAACAGATTCAGGTTTCACCATTGAACACCGAGTCGAATCAGCTGCCGATATTGCAGCAGTAATCAAGGCGCGCGAATCAGTGGGCACAAATAGCGCAGCCCTACTAGTTGCCAACCCAGTTGTAAAAGAGATGAACCGCGCAAAGCACGATCAGATTTTGGCAACTGGCTTAGCAAAAGCAGATGCTGCTCATATAACTGGTAAAGATGTGACGCCATTCTTGCTAGAGCATTTTCACACGACTTCTGCAGGCGAATCACTTTCGGTCAATATTGAAATCATTAAATCAAATAGCGCACTTGCCGCTGATATTGCTGTTGCCAGTAACTAGCGCTAGTAAATAAACATGTCGAAAATACTCTGCATTGGTGAAGTCAACCTCGATGTAGTTGCTGTTATTTCTAGCGAAATTAATTACGGCAGCGATACCGCTGCCAAAGTATCTACTCACGGTGGCGGCGCAGGTGGCAATGTTGCTGCATGGCTGCGTATTGCGGGCGCACAAAGTCATATGTTGGCGCGCATTGGTAAAGATGCCGCTGGCGTTGCAGTGCGCAGCGAATTCGACCGGTTAGGCGTTACTTACTCTGAAATTGATGTTCATGGTGCTCCGACCGGAATTGTGGTTGTCATCGTTGATAAAGATGGCGAACGCAGCATGTTTCCTGACAATGGTGCAAATAGTGGTTTAACTTTGGCTGATTTGCCGGAACTAGAAACTTTTAATGCTGCCTACATTTCTGGTTACGCACTTCTTGATCCGAAATCTCGCCCTGGAATTCTGCAAATGATCGGTAAAATAAAAGCAGCTGGACTAAAGATTTACCTAGACCCTGCGACAGTTGGTGGCATGACTGGTGTGCCAATTGCTGAAATTCGGGCCTGGATAAACCAAGTGCATTGCTTATTACTAAATGAAGAAGAAGCAAAATATTTATCATCAACGACTGGACTTGATTTAGCAATCGCAGATTTATTACAGATCTGCCCCACTGTCGTGGTCAAACGTGGATCAAGTGGCGTCATTGCAGCTAATCGTGGCTCTGCTTCAATTTCATTGCCCGCAATTTCTGCGCAAGTAATTGATACCACCGGTGCTGGCGACAGTTTTGCTGCTGGATTTATTGCCGCCGACCAAGCCGGACTTGATTTCACGCAATCACTAGGTGCTGCACTAACGATTGCGGCGAAGTGTGTTGCAATCGTGGGGGCGCGCCCAGCCCTAGATGCGCAGGTTTAGCCCAACTTATTGGCAGAATCACGCCATGGCTACGGCAAAGACACCCTCTAAGAGCGCCGCAAAATCGAAAAAACCAGTTGGTCCTAAAGCTGGCGAGTATCCCGGCAAGATTGTTGACGTTGATGTTTCATCTGAAATGTCAGAATCGTTTCTTGAATACGCGTATTCGGTTATTTATTCGCGCGCACTTCCTGATGCGCGCGATGGTTTAAAGCCAGTTCACCGTCGCATCCTGCACCAGATGTCTGAAATGGGTCTGCGCCCTGAGCGCGGCCACGTAAAGAGTGCTCGTGTAGTTGGTGAAGTTATGGGTAAGTTGCACCCACACGGTGACAGTGCAATTTATGACGCGCTAGTTCGTATGGCGCAAAGTTTCTCAATGCGTTTGCCGCTAATTGATGGCCACGGAAACTTTGGTTCACTTGATTCTGGCCCAGCTGCGATGCGTTATACCGAATCTCGTTTAGGCAGTGCGGCAATGGCGATGGTTGCTGAGACCGATGAAGACACCGTTGATTTTGGCCCTAACTACGATGGTCAATTACAAGAGCCACTTGTTCTGCCGGCTGCTTACCCAAACCTCTTAGTTAACGGTGGTTCAGGTATCGCAGTTGGTATGGCAACCAACATGGCGCCACATAACTTGGGCGAAGTAATTGCGGCTACTAAATATTTGATTGAAAACCCAAAGGCAACGCTGAAGCAACTGATGAAGTTTGTGCCAGGGCCTGATTTTCCTACCGGTGGCGAAATTGTGGGCATCGAAGGAATTCAAGATGCATATGAAACTGGCAAAGGTTCTGTAAAAGTTCGCGCCAGCGTTGAAATTAGCAAGGTGACTACTCGCAAGATGGGTATCACCATTAAAGAGCTGCCTTTTAACATCGGGCCGGAAAAAGTTGTTGAGCGTATTGCCGACTTGGCTAAAGCTAAGAAAATTCAAGGTATATCAGACATTATCGATTTAACTGATGGCCAAACTGGTACCAACGTAGTTATTGAAATCAAGAATGGCTTTGAACCAGAGAAAGTTCTTGAGCAACTATTTAAGTTAACTCCGATGGAAGATGCATTTGCGATTAACGCAGTCGCACTTGTAAATGGTCGCCCTCAAACTTTGGGACTCAAGAAATTGCTAGAAGTATTTATCGAGCACCGTATTGAGGTTGTGCGTCGACGTTCTGAATTCCGCAAAGCTAAAGCCAACTCACGTTTAACTCTGGTCGATGGTTTGCTCAAGGCAATCATTGATATCGATAAGGTAATTAAGATCATTCGCGGTAGCGATGATGCAGCTGCGGCGAAAGAGAAGTTGATCAAAGACTTCAAGTTAAACGATGAGCAGGCTACCTACATTCTTGATATGCCACTTCGTCGACTAACGAAAATGAGCAAGATTGAATTAGAAACAGAGAGCAAGGAACTCAAGAAGACAATTGCTGAATTAACAGCGCTATTAAAGTCAGAAGAGACCATTAAAGCTCAGGTGTCACTCGAGTTAACCGAGGTCGGCAAAGCATTTGCTACCCCTCGTAAATCTCGTATAACAGCCGCCTAAACTTCAGTTAGACTGCGACGTGATTTCAACTCAAGCCCTTGAACTACGCGCGGGCGCACGTCTGCTGGTTAAAGGCGTAACTGTGCGAATCAACAATGGCGATCGCATCGGTTTCGTAGGTCGAAACGGTGCTGGTAAATCAACTCTGGCCAAAGTATTAGCTGGTGAAAATATGCCGGCAGGGGGTGCGGTAAATCGCACTGGAAAAATCGGTTATTTGCCGCAAGATCCTCGTGTTGGTGAAGAAACCGGCAGTGTTATCGAACGCATCTTGTCTGCTCGTAACCTTGATCAAATTTCTCATCGTATGCGGGTTGTCGAAGAAGAGATGGCAACCTCTGAAGGCGAAGCACTTGAAAAAGCGATGGATCGCTACACCCGCGTTGAACACGAATTCAGTGCTGCCGGAGGTTATGCCGCAACGGCAGAGGCTGAAGCTATTGCAACATCTCTTGGCGTATCTCAAGCGGTGTTCGATCATGAACTTGCCACGTTATCTGGTGGTCAACGTCGTCGTATTGAACTTGCTCGCATTCTTTTCAGTGGCGCCGAGACTCTTTTACTTGATGAGCCAACTAACCACTTAGATGCTGATTCGATCAACTGGTTGCGCGACTATTTAGCTAAGTACTCAGGTGGGCTAGTAATTATCTCCCACGATGTGAACTTGATTGAAACTGTGGTAAATAAAGTTTTCTATCTAGATGCTAACCGTAACGTCATCGATGTTTATAACTTGGGCTGGAAAGCTTATTTACTTCAGCGCGAACAAGATGAACATCGCCGTAAGAAAGAACGCGCCAATGCTGAAAAGCGCGCCGAAATTTTGCAGAAGCAAGGCGAGAAAATGCGAGCTAAGGCATCGAAGGCAACTGCTGCTCAAGGCATGTTACGTCGCGCCGAAAAGTTACGTTCCGGTCTTGAAGATGTGAGAGTTGCCGACAAGGTCGCAAAGCTTCGCTTCCCAACCCCTGCCCCATGTGGCAAGACGCCGCTATCGGGCGAAGAACTTTCTAAGTCATACGGTTCACTTGAAATCTTTACCGACGTGAGTTGCGTAATTGATAAAGGTTCTCGCGTTGTAATTCTTGGCCTTAATGGTGCTGGTAAAACAACACTTCTTCGCATTCTGGCCGGTGAACTTGAATCAGATACCGGAACCGTCGAAGCTGGCCATGGCTTAAAGATTGGCTACTACGCACAAGAGCACGAATCCCTTGATTTTGAACGCACCATCCTCGAGAACATGATGGCTGCAACCCCCGATATTCGTGAACCTGAAGCTCGTAATGTGCTCGGTTCATTCTTATTCGTCGGTGACGATGTTCATAAGCCAGTTAAAGTTTTATCAGGTGGCGAGCGAACTCGTTTAGCACTGGCAGTTCTAGTTGTATCTGCGGCAAATGTTTTGTTGCTTGATGAGCCAACAAACAACCTTGACCCAGCATCTCGCGCCGAAATCTTGGCTGCCCTAGCTGAATATCAAGGTGCGGTAATTCTGGTTTCGCACGATGAAGGTGCAGTACAGGCACTTAAGCCTGAGCGCGTAATTTTGTTACCTGACGGCGATGAAGATCTTTGGAAAGATGATTACTTCGATTTGGTTGCAATCGACTAATTAAGCGTCGATGCTGTCGCGATCTATCTCGGCATTAGCAATGAAATCTTTACGTGGTGCAACATCGCTACCCATTAGCAGTTCAAACATTGCCTCTGCCGCTGCGCCATCGGTCACTGTGATGCGACGCAAGGTGCGGGCATCTGGATCCATAGTGGTTTCACGAAGTTGATCAGCATCCATTTCGCCTAAACCTTTATAGCGCTGGATCGGCTCTTTCCACTTCTTGCCGGATTTTGTAAGTTCAGCTGTTACCTTCTTCATTTCATCATCTGAATAGGTGTAAATGTATTCACCCTTTTTGCCGCCGCCACCCATTGTTTCAATGCGGTGCAATGGTGGAATCGCTGCAAATACGCGGCCAGCATCAATTAGTGGACGCATATAGCGATAAAGCAGAGTAAGAAGTAGGCAACGAATGTGCGCGCCATCAACGTCAGCATCTGACATCAAGATGATGCGGCCATAACGAGCATCATCTAATTCAAATGAACGGCCAGAGCCGGCGCCAATTACTTGAATTATTGA
>CAZFZK010000057.1:0-8000 GCA_964523605.1 uncultured Candidatus Planktophila sp.
ATCTTGATAAAGCGGCCGAAACCTTGGTAAACCAGATGCAAGCTGTCATTACTGAAGTACGTCGTTTCCGAAACGATCAAGGTGTTAAGGCGACAGCCAAGATTCCTGGTCGACTCATAACTGGCGGCGAATTAGCAACGTATGCCAGTGCGATGGGCTTTGTATTAAAACTTGAAGCTAAAGAATTCACGCCTACGGCTTCCTTTGAAATTGGCTCAGTTAAGTGTGAACTCGATCTATCCGGAACTGTAGATGTCGCTGCCGAACGTGCTCGCCTAACAAAAGATTTAGCAACTGCTCAGAAAGATCAGCAAACTGCCCAAGTTAAATTAGGCAATGAAGGTTTTATGGCAAAAGCTCCGCTAGAAGTTGTTACTGAAATTAAAGAGCGTTTGGTTAAGACGCAATCCGAGATCGAACGAATAACTGCAGCTTTGGCTGCGCTGCCATCTGCATGAGCATGACTGCTGAAGAGAAGATTCGCATCGATGCGATTGAAGCCGCTTTGTTGGCTCGCTGGCCCGAGACTCGCATTGCACCAACGCTTGAACGAATCGCGGCCCTAACGGATATTCTCGGTTCGCCGCAATTAACTTATCCGACTATCCATGTTGGTGGCACAAACGGTAAAACAAGTACGTCGCGAATGATTGATTCGATGTTATTCGAAATGGGTCTACGTACCGGTCGATTTACCAGCCCACATCTAGAAAGTTATTTGGAACGAATTAGCATTAATGGTCAGCCAATAAATGCTGCTGAATTAATTTTCTCTTACAACGATATTTCGCCGTACCTCGATCTGATGGATAGTAAGTTTGAAAATCCAATTTCATTTTTCGAAGCTATTACCGCTTTAGCATTTGCTGCTTTTGCCGAACATCCAATTGATGTTGGTGTAATTGAAGTCGGAATGGGTGGCGAGTGGGACGCAACGAATGTGGTTCAAGCTGACGTTTCAGTAATTACGCCAATCGGGCTAGATCACACTGAATATTTGGGAAATACACTCACCGAAATAGCTAAGACCAAGGGCGGAATTCTAAAACCTGGCGGTTTTGGTGTGTTTGCTCAACAAGAATCTGATGCGGCCATTGAATTACTGCGCAGGGCAGCTGAAGTCGGTATTGATGTGGCTCGCGAAGGGGTCGAATACTCACTTTCTAGTCGTGCTGTGGCTGTCGGCGGTCAATTAATCTCTATCAGCGGTCTAAATGAGTCTTTTGATGACATTTTCTTACCTTTACATGGAAAGCATCAAGCAGCCAATGCCGCAACAGCGCTAGTTGCGGTTGAAGCGTTCTTTGGCGATACCGCACTTGATCATGACGCAGTTCGTGCCGGGTTTGCAGCCGTTACATCCCCTGGTCGATGCGAAGTAGTGCATCGCGACCCAACAATTTTGCTTGATGCTGCACATAATCCGCATGGCGCAAAAGCGTTGGCCGAAACAATTTCAAATGAATTTACATTTGATGAAGTTATCGGCGTGGTCGCAGCATTCGGTGATAAAGATGTTCGTGGCATTTTGCTAGAACTTGAACCAATCATGAATGAAATTATTGTTACTGCTAATTCATCACCACGAGCTATGAAGCTTTCCGATTTAGAGAAATTAGCAAATGAAATATTTGGTAAGGATCGAGTGACAGCAATCGAAACTTTAAGTGGTGCTATCGATCAAGCTATCAAAGAAGCAAAACGTCCACTTAGCGATGATTCAGTGGGCGTCTTAATTACCGGTTCGGTTATAACTGTTGGCGAGTCACGCACGATTATTAACGGAAAGTATAAAAAATAATGCGCGTTTTAGCTTCTGCTGTTTTAGTTATGGAATCTTTTTCAATCGGGTTTGCACTATTAATTGCAATGAAAGATGTAAATGGGGCACCGATCATTTACGGCGCTGTAATCGCAATAGCCTTACTTCTAGCCCCGGGTTTGCTCAAGCGCAGAGTTGGCTGGGTACTGGGCTGGCTCTTACAGGCAGCCATGCTCGGATTTGGCTTAGTGGTCAATTCATTCCTGATAATCGGCCTCATTTTTGCAGGGTTATGGATTGCGGCGATTTTGGTCGGCCGCAAGGGCGAGGCGGCCCGGGCTGCTTTGCTGGCTTCGCAAAGCCCAGATGCCTAATAGACTCACCCCTGTGAGCATCGAAAAAACTCTTATCCTGGTCAAGCCCGATGGCGTTCGCCGCGCCCTAGTAGGCGAAGTAATTTCGCGCATCGAAGCCAAGGGATATCAAATTACTGCACTAAAAATGTTGCAAGCAGATCGTGCACTTCTTGAACAACATTACGCCGAACACCAAGGCAAACCATTTTTTGAACCACTTGTTGAATTTATGTTGTCTGGGCCAATTGTTGCGATGGTTGCCGAAGGCAATCGCGTTATCGAAGGCTTCCGATCACTTGCTGGTGTAACCGATCCAACTGTTGCTGCGCCCGGAACAATTCGTGGCGACTTAGCACGCGATGCCGGAACAAAAGTTGTCCAAAATATTGTGCACGGTTCAGATTCACCAGAATCAGCTGCGCGCGAAATAAATATTTTCTTTGGTAACGGGGGGAAGTAAATAAATGGCTAATCGAATGTCGTTCATCGGTCGCGATATGGCAGTTGACCTAGGTACTGCAAACACCTTGGTTTATGTGCGCGGACGTGGCATTGTTCTTAATGAGCCAAGTGTGGTTGCAGTTAACCAAGACACAGGTGGAATTTTGGCGGTAGGCCTTGAAGCCAAAAAGATGATTGGTCGCACCCCAAGCAATATCGTGGCAATTCGTCCGCTAAAAGATGGTGTGATCGCTGACTTCGATACCACCGAACGTATGTTGCGTTACTTTATTCAAAAAGTTCACCGTCGTCGCTTCTTAGCAAAGCCACGTATTGTGGTTTGTGTCCCATCAGGTATCACTGGTGTTGAACAGCGTGCGGTTAAGGATGCTGGTTATGCAGCAGGTGCGCGCAAGGTTTACATCATTGAAGAACCAATGGCCGCAGCAATCGGTGCTGGTCTACCAATTCACGAACCAACCGGAAACATGGTTGTCGATATTGGTGGCGGTACAACTGAAGTTGCTGTTATTTCCCTTGGTGGCATTGTGGTTGCACTATCTATCCGCGTGGGTGGAGATGAGCTTGATCAAGCCATTATTACCTGGGTTAAGAAGGAATTTTCGCTATTGCTAGGCGAGCGCACAGCAGAAGAAATCAAGATGGCGATCGGCTCGGCATATCCACTTCCAGGCGAGCCTGATGCAGAAATTCGTGGTCGCGATTTAGCAACTGGTCTACCAAAGACAATTGTTGTGTCAGCTGCTGAAATTCGTAAAGCACTCGAAGAGCCAGTAAATGCAATTGTCAACGCTGTTAAGAGCACACTTGATAAGTGTCCGCCAGAACTATCAAGTGACTTGATGGATCGCGGCATTGTGCTAACTGGTGGCGGAGCATTGCTAAAGGGTCTTGATGAGCGTTTGCGCAAAGAGACTGGCATGCCAATTCATATTGCCGAGCGTCCACTCGATGCAGTTGCTGAAGGTTCCGGAAAGTGCATCGAAGAGTTTGAGGCCCTAGAAAAGGTCTTGATCTCCGAGCCACGTCGATAGGAATCTTTAAATGCGTAACGGCGGCGAGAACCGCGGTCGTCTGCTCTTAGTAATTCTGATTGTTTCCTCGCTATTTCTTATTACCTTAGATTTGCGCGGCGTCAATGTTATCGATGGTCTTCGCAGTGGAACTCATACGGCACTTTCACCATTTCAGCGGGCTGGAAATGCAGTACTAACTCCGGTCAAGAATTTCGTAAACGATATTACGCATCTAGGGCGCACCCGAAACCAAATTGAAGATTTGCGAAAACAAAATCAGAAATTGCGCGAGCAGTTGATTTCGCGCAAGAACCAAGATGGTGAAATTGAACAACTTAAATCAATCCTTGATCTTGCTGGCACTGCGCGCTTTAAAATTGTTAGCGCCAAAGTTATTTCACAAGGTTCGAGTTTGGCATTTACGCGAACCATCACAATTGATGCAGGCAGTGGTAACGGCATAAAGAAAAACATGACCGTTATCTCTGGCAATGGTTTAGTAGGCGTCGTCAAAGAAGTCTTTGCTAATTCAGCAATTGTCATGTTGGCAACCGACCCTGCCTTTAAAGTCGGTGTTCGCATCGCTGGATCTCAGCAGATCGGAATTCTGGCTGGTTTAGGCTCAAGTAATGCGAATTTGCAGCTTTTAGATAACCAAACCACGATCAAAGTCGGCGACATCTTGCTTGCCCGTGGAAGCGTCAATGCCCAACCTTTCGTTCCTGGGGTACCTGTTGGCCGAGTTACTTCAGTTTCAAATGCAGCAGGCGCAGTTACACAAAGTGCCAGTGTTAAATACTTTACGAACTTTGGCGCACTCGGTGTTGTTTCAGTTGTAGTCAAAGCGCCAAAAGCTGATCCACGCGATGCATTAGCTCCTGTTAAACCAGTTCCAACTCCAGTTCCTACAGTTACCGTATTTGTGACTCCAACTCCATCCGCGTCTCCTTCGGCAACTGGTAACTAGTTCAAAATGTTGTTAAGACGTTTTGGAATAACTGGCGCTATTTTCACGATTTTTTTTATCGCCCAAGAAGCACTAGTTAACCAACTAAGTTTTCCAGCCGGGGGATTTTCAATTTTCCTAATTCTGACTTTACTTTGGGCTGCGTTAAGTACTCCCGAAGTAGCCGCCGCTGTTGGATTTGGCGCTGGCCTCTTGCTCGATTTATCACCAAGTACAAATGGTCCATTAGGTCACTGGACCCTTATTTTAGTTTTGATGAGTTATGCCATTTCATTTTTCTCATACGGTGATGAAAATATGCGCGGTAATCCGCTAAGCCTAATTTTGATGGTTACGTTAGCTCAGGCAATAGTTCTGATTTCATACTTAGTTACAGGTTTTCTATTGGGAGTAACTGCAACGAGTTTTTCACAAACTCTAATGACGGTCATTGGTAATGCAATTTGGACATTGGTAGTCACACCGCTCTTGCTGCCAGCTGTTGCTTGGCTGCATGACCTAGCTTTTGATAGTCGGGTGCGGCTATGAATCAACGTACACGTTTAAGTATGGTGGTTATTCAGATTCTGATCGTTTCGCTGTTGATGGCGCTCTTTGGTCGCCTTTTCTACCTGCAAGTCGCAGCCGGCCCAAAATATCGTGATGCCGCGTTAAGTATTCAGAGTCGTGACACTATTTATCCAGCCACTAGAGGTTTGATTGTTGATTCATCAGGCGTGCCGTTGGCCCTGAATCGAACTGGTTTAGCGGTAACTATTGATCGTTTAGCGCTGGATAAACAGCCCGATAAAGGTCAGGCTGTACTTAAGAAGTTAGCCAGATTGCTTAAATTGCAATATCGAGATGTGTATCGAAAAACTCGCTTATGCGGTGAGCTAAAAGTCGGTAATCGTTCGGGTTGCTGGACTGGTACTCGTTATCAACCAATTCCAATTACCAAAGAAGCTAACGCTGATGTGGCGCTACAAGTAGTAGAACGTCCAGATGAATTTCCAGGGGTAGATGCAACGCCAATAGCAATCCGAAATTACCCAGGCATCGTCGGTGTCAACGCAGCTCACGTACTGGGCTATGTCGGACCACTAACCGATTCAGATTTAGCTGGCGTTAATGGAGATACTTTTTACCGTAGCGAATCAATTGGTAAGAGTGGTTTAGAGATCCAATACGATTCCTATTTACGTGGAATTCCTGGAATTAGAACCGTAATTGTTGATCGAAAAGAAGCAATCACGAGCGTAGGGCAGAATACAAATTCTGTTCCAGGTGATCACCTAGTTACCAGCCTTGATGTTCGCGTACAAGCCTCAGCAGAGAGCGCACTTGCTGATGCGGTTCGTCGATCAAGGGCAAGTGGACATCGCGCAGATTCTGGCGCAGCTGTAGTAATGGATGTAAAGACTGGTCGAATTATTGCGATGGCCTCGTATCCATCTTACGATCCAAACATGTGGGAAAAAGGCGTAACCGTTAAGCAAGCAGAAGCTTTATTCAGTGATGCAACTGGAGTTCCAGCGCTTTCGCGACCAATTCAAGGTCGTTTTGCTCCTGCATCAACTTTTAAAGTTGTTTCAACGATTGCGGCAGCTAATGCTGGGTATGACTTAAAAGCGAAATATAGCTGCCCTGGAAACTTAAAAGTTGGAACTCGAATCTTTAATAACTTCGAGAGTAAATCTCAGGGCACAGCAACACTAAAGAATTTGATTGCAGTCTCGTGTGACACCGTGTGGTACAAAATTGCTTTCGACGAATGGTTGCGCGATGGCGGTTTATCTCCGATCAAAAACCCGAAAGATTACTTTTTTAAGGCAGCTGCTGGGTTTCAGATAGATAAGAAGACCGGAATTGACTTGCCATCTGAAGCTGCGGGCCGTCTGCCTGATCGAGCTTGGAAACAAAGTTGGTATGACGCTAATAAAGATTTTTACTGCAACTATCGCGAGAAAGCCGCTAAGTCACAACAAACTCAATTCCTGTTATTGCTTGCTAAAGAAAATTGTTTAGATGGCAATAAAGTCCGTGCAGGAGATGCGGTTAACTTCTCAATTGGTCAAGGCGATACTTTAGTTACGCCACTTAAGTTAACTCAGATGTATGCCTCAATAGCTAACGGTGGAACACTTTGGAAGCCAACAATCGGACGCGCAATCGTCAAGACTGATGGCACCGTCATCAAGACAATTGACCCAGTTAAGATTGGAACTATCGCCGCAGATGCAAAGACAATTAAGTTCCTGCAAGAAGCATTTCGAGAAGTAGTAGTTAGTGGAACTGGCCGCGGCACTTTTGCTGGATTCCCAATTCAAGTCAGTGGTAAGACAGGAACTGCTCAAGTTTTCGGACGCAACAAAGATGGTTCTAGCAAAGACAACACCTCTTGGTTTGCATCTTTTGCGCCTTCAGATAATCCACAATATGCAGTTGTAATGATGATAAGTCAAGGTGGATATGGGTCACCTAACTCAGGTGTAGGTGTAAGAAAGATTTATGAAACAATTTTTGGGGTAGTTAACAATAAGATTGTGCCAGAAAATGTTCTCTTCCCTAAGGGCTTGCCAACAACTTTGCCTAAGATCTCACCAGCAACAAAAGTTAAAACGAATGGAGCTAAGTAATGAGTGTTGTTACTCCGCGTTTTAATTATCATAAAAATCGCTCTTTTTTTCGCGGTTTTGACCCAATACTTACTGCAACAGTTGCGGCGCTCCTATTTATCGGAACTTTATTGGTCTATGCCGCTACGCGTGATTGGTATGCGGCTAACGGTTTAGACCCTGAGTATTACTTAAAGCGCCACGTAATTAATATTGCAATCGGTTGCGCGCTGGCCTGGGGTACAACTTTGATTGATTACCGCTTGCTTCGCGCCTATACGCCAATTGTTTGGGCGTTAGGAGTTTTAGGTCTTGGCTTTGTTTTAATTCCAGGTTTAGGTTCTGAAGTAAATGGTGCTCAGGCTTGGATTGCGCTTCCAGGTGGTTTCCAAATTCAGCCAGCCGAATTGGCCAAGATCTCAATTATTGTTGGAATGTCGATGATTCTTTCAGAGCGAGGACATGACAGCGATATCCCAAGCAATCAGAATGTAATTCAATCCTTGGTCGTAGCTGCACTTCCAGTTCTACTTATTCTTTTGCAACCAGATATGGGCACCGTGTTCATCATTAGTTGCTCAGTTTTAACAATCATTGCAGCATCCGGAGCTTCAGGTCGCTGGGTTGTCGCGCTAATTTTGGTAGCCATCGTCGGTGTTTTTGGCGCTGTGCAATCAGGTGTAATTGATCAGTATCAAGTTAAACGTTTGCAATCTTTCGTAAATCCAAACGCAGACACCCAAGGCAGCGGATATCAATTACGACAAGCTCGTATCACCGTTGGATCAGGTGGATTAATTGGTAAAGGTTTGTTTAATGGTCCGCAAACTAATGGTCGCT
>CAZFZK010000058.1:0-8000 GCA_964523605.1 uncultured Candidatus Planktophila sp.
CAGCTGGTGAAGCCGAAGGTGCCGGTCGCTGGAGTACAAATTGCGCACTGCCTGATAAAGGTTTCTGGTTTGCACCAACTATTTTTACGGGTGTAACTCAAGCTCATCGCATCGCGCGCGAGGAAATCTTTGGCCCCGTGCTCTCCGTATTAACTTTCCGCACCCCAGCTGAAGCCATTGAAAAGGCTAATAACACGCCATTTGGGCTCTCGGCCGGCATCTGGAGTGAGAAAGGTTCAAACATTCTTTGGGCGACTCAGCAACTTCGTGCTGGTGTGATTTGGGCAAATACCTTTAATAAGTTTGATCCCGCTAGTCCATTTGGCGGATACAAGGAATCTGGTTGGGGTCGCGAAGGTGGTCGACATGGCCTTAGCGCTTACTTGAAGGGATCAGCAAAATGAGCGGTCGCCTAGAAGTTATGAAAACTTACAAGCTTTATATCAATGGCGCATTTCCCCGCACAGAATCTGGTCGCTCTTATGAGATCACAAGTAACAAGGGTGAGTTCTTGGCCAATGCTTGCTTAGCTTCTCGAAAAGATTTGCGAGATGCAGTAGTTGCAGCACGTGCTGCCCAATTGGGTTGGGCAAAAGCAACTGCTTATAACCGCGGTCAAATTATTTATCGAATTGCCGAGATGCTCGAAGGTCGAAGCGATCAGTTTGCTCAAGAAATTTCACTACAAACTGGCGTTTCTGCTAAAGAATCTTTGCAAGAAGTTAGTGACTCAGTAGATTTATTAGTTTGGTATGCCGGTTGGAGTGACAAGTTGGCCTCTCTTGCTGGTTCAACTAATCCAGTTTCTGGTCCTTACTACAACTTCACAGTTCCTGAAGCACTTGGAGTTGTTGGCGCGATTGCAACAATTGATAAACCGCTATTTGGTTTTGTTGCAGCAGTAGCCCCGATCTTAGTTTCGGGTAACACTGCAGTTGCACTCGCTTCTAGCACCGCTCCCCTATCGGCGATTAGCTTCGCCGAAGTTGTTGCAACCAGTGATCTACCAAACGGTGTTTTAAATATTCTCTCTGGTCAACAAAGCGAACTAGCCCCATGGTTTGCTTCACACATGGATATCGATGGTTTAGATATTTCCGGGCTACCAATTGATCAACATGGCGCAATTAAAGAAGCTGGTGTAGAAAACTTAAAGCGAATTTCATCATTTTCCAAGACGGCCGAACCAGGTCGCATTTTGGCTTTCATGGAAGCCAAGACCGTCTGGCATCCGATTGGTAATTAGTTATTCGGCTGAAATCGCTAAATAAGCTGGTTTAACCACCTTTTCGATGATAGCTAAGCGCTCTTCGAAGGGGATAAATGCACTCTTTAGCGCATTAATCGTCACGCGTTGCAGGTCTAAGAAGTTCCAGTCAAAAGCGCTAACTAACTCATTCATCTCGTGTGTCATTGAGGTGTCACTCATTAAGCGGTTATCGGTATTTACAGTTACCCGAAAACGCAACTTAGCTAACGCACCAATCGGATGCTCTTTAATCGAAGCTGCGGCACCTGTTTGTAAGTTAGAAGTCGGGCACATTTCAAGCGGCACTCGTCGATCGCGCACATAAGAAGCTAGTCGGCCTAATTTTGCTTCTCCATTAGAGAAATCAACATCGTCAATGATGCGCACACCGTGACCTAGACGCTCAGCTCCGCAAAGTTGGATTGCTTCCCAGATCGAAGGAAGTCCGTACGCCTCACCGGCATGAATTGTGAAGTGTGCATTTTCGCGACGTAAATACTCAAAAGTTTCTAATTGATCACTTGGCGGAAATCCATCTTCTGGCCCAGCAATATCAAAACCAACAACACCTTGATCGCGATATTTAACAACTAATTCGGCTACTTCTTGTGATCGCTTATTCTGGCGCATTCCACAAAGTAATGACACAACTCGAATTTGCAAACCTTCGCTCTTGGCATCGTTTTCGCCCAGACGGTAACCTTCAAGAGTTGCTTCGATTACTTGCGATAGTGTCAGACCTTTTTCAACAAATAGTTCAGGTGCTCCGCGAACTTCGGCATAGACAACACCATCGCGAGCTAAATCGAGCGCACATTCACGTGCAACACGGACAATATCCTCGCGCCTTTGCATTACGGCAATTGTGTGACCAAAAGTTTCTAAATAACGAACTAACGAGCCAGAGTCGCAAGATTCGCGGAACCAAATTGCTAATTCAGCCGCATCTTTGGTTGGCAATGCGTCATAACCAATTTCATTGGCGATATCAATAATTGTTTGTGGGCGTAATCCGCCATCTAAGTGATCGTGCAAAAGCGCTTTGGGCAGGCGTTTAACTTGCTCAGGCGTTGGGCGCTTTAATAAATCGCTCATGCATCAATCCGCTCTAGAACTAAGGGCAGTCGATCAACGATTCCGCCTTCAACAATTATGACAGCACCTTGAAGAACTTCTAATGCACGCTCAAAGCGAGCAGGTTCATCAGTAAACAGTGTCATGATCGGCGAACCTTGCTTAACGTAATCTCCTGGTTTGGCATGTAACTCAACACCAGCACCTGCCTGCACTTTTTCACCTTGCCGCGAGCGCCCAGCTCCTAGTCGCCAAGCTGCTACGCCAACTTTCATCGCATCCATTGTGGTCATAGTGCCGCTATTAGATGCCAAAATTTGGTGGCTCTCTTTTGCGACCGGAAGCTCAGCATCTGGGTTACCGCCTTGAGCGCTGATCATGCGCCGCCAATGATCCATCGCACTTCCATCACGCAGTGCATCGGCCGGATCTTTACCAACGATGCCAGCAGCATCAATCATTTCGCGAGCTAGCAAAATCGTAAGTTCAACCACATCTGCCGGACCGCCGCCAGCTAATACTTCGACTGATTCGCGAACTTCTAGTGCGTTTCCGGCAGTTAAACCAAGCGGAACATCCATCGCGGTAACTAACGCGCGAGTTTTAACTCCAGCAGCTGTACCAAGTGCCACCATCGTGCGTGCAAGCTCGGCTGCTTTATTCGGATCACTCATAAACGCACCGCTACCAGTTTTTACATCGAGCACAAGTGCAGAAGTGCCTTCAGCTATTTTCTTACTCATGATTGAGGAAGCAATTAACGGAATAGCTTCAACGGTTGCAGTTACATCACGCAATGCATAAAGTTTTTTATCCGCAGGTGCTAGACCAGCGCCTGCTGCGCAAATTACCGCACCACAATCTTGCAATACTTTTAGCATTTCATCATTGCTTAATTCTGCGCGCCAACCCGGAATCGATTCGAGTTTATCTAGCGTGCCACCCGTATGGCCTAGTCCGCGACCAGAGAGTTGTGGCACTGCTCCACCACATGCTGCAACAAGAGGCGCCAAAGGCAATGTTATTTTGTCGCCAACCCCACCTGTTGAATGTTTATCCGCAGTTGGTCTATCTAGCTTTGACCAATTCATTCGCTCGCCACTATTGATCATGGCATTAGTCCAACGAGTTATTTCTCGAGTATTCATACCGTTTAATAAAATCGCCATTAACAGCGCTGACATCTGCTCGTCGGCTACTACCCCACGCGTATATGCCGAAACAACCCAATCAATTTGAGTATCTGTTAATTCATTACGGTCACGCTTGGCTGAAATAATCTCAACGGCAGCAAAAGGTTCAATCAAGGCGTTTTTCCATCTCTTCTGGGCCGAAAGCCCAAGGTAATAGATCAGCTAATGGCTTGATTCCTTGGTCGGTCATCATCGCCAATTTACTTCCACCGTGTTCTTGCAGAAGCTGACGACAGCGACCACATGGCATCAAGTAATTTTTATTCAAATCAACGCAGAGGAAAGCAACTAGTCGACCGCCGCCAGAGAGAATTAAATTTGAAACTAAACCACATTCTGCACACAGCGTTAATCCGTACGAAGCATTCTCAACATTGCAACCAGAAATTATGCGACCATCATCGACTAGAGCTGCGACACCAACAGGAAAGTTGGAATATGGAGCATAAGCACTCTCCATTGCCGAGATGGCGGTCTTTTCAAGTACTTGCCAATCAATGTCAGGCATTAGTGTGCACCGCCGCGCTGATAAGGGATTCCGTCAGCTGCTGGTGCACGTACTCGACCAACGAAACCAGAGACTGCGATGATGGTTGCAATGTACGGAACCATCATCATAAATGCAGATGGAATTGGTGTGCCAGCAATTGAAAGCACACTTCGTAATTGGTCTGCGAAACCAAATACTAGCGCTGCCGAAAGAGCACCGAGTGGCGTCCAGCGACCGAAAATCAAAGCAGCAAGTGCGATGAAGCCCATGCCAGCAGTCATCTCGCGACTGAATGAACCAACGGAACCA
Source organism: uncultured Candidatus Planktophila sp. (assembly GCA_964523605.1). Classification (GTDB taxonomy): domain Bacteria; phylum Actinomycetota; class Actinomycetes; order Nanopelagicales; family Nanopelagicaceae; genus Planktophila. Next base: position 4,316 of record CAZFZK010000058.1, read on the forward strand.
ACTGTGAAGTAAGCACCACCGAATCCTGCGATTGCACCGGCGATAATCACATTGCGGAAACGAACTTTATTAACATCAATACCGACACTCTCGGCGGCAACCGGAAGTTCACCAACCGAACGCATACGAAGTCCCCATTTACTCTTAAAGAGTGCAACTTGAGTAACCACGATAATCACATAAAGCAGATAGATGATGATGGTCTGCGAGAAGAACATCGGACCAATGATTGGCAACTTAGAAAGTATTGGAATATTAATCGGCTGCAGAATCGGAGATTCGTTCCATTTCTCCGAATCCTCACGCAAGAATCGTTGTGCCGCAAAGCTAGTTAGACCAATGATCAACACATTAATCACGAAGCCCAAAATAACTTGATCGATCCGGTACTTAATTGCAAAAACAGCGAGCAACAAGGAGATCAGCGCTCCAGCAAATGGCGCAATAAGCAAGCCAAGCCAAGCATTCTTGAGCAAGCTACCTGTAATGCCTGCAACGAATGCGGCACCTAGTAGCTGTCCCTCGATTGCAATGTTAATTACGCCCGAGCGTTCGCAAACAAGTCCGGCCAGAGATCCATAAATCAGCGGTACTGCCAGGATTAATCCGCCTTGGAGTAAACCAGTAAATGGCACGAAGTCGCCGGCTGATGCCCAACAAAGAAAAGCCATAAAGAGCCCGATTGAAAAACCGAAAATTGCAATGCCATGTTTCTTACCTTTGCGAAATAGGTAATAAGCCAGAGCGGTGAAGAAAATAGCAAGAGCTGAGAACCCATATGCTCCGACTCTGGAATCAATTACCCATTGCTGAATTAGTACCCACTCTTTATCCAAAACAAAGCTGTAAGTGACATCTCCACTAACTTTTGGCAGATAAGCAAAGACAACGATTGAGAAAATGCTGGCAATAGCCATGGCATAGATGCCATTTAGCTTGCGCTTAGCTTCGCGGGAGATTGCTAATTGGCTCGCCATTATCCGTTCCATCCCTTAGATGCCATTGCTGATGCTTCTTGCAGATTTCTTAATCTAAAGATTCGCTTTACGAGATCTGGCGCAGCAATGAATAGAACGACAAGTGCTTGAATTACCAAAACAATCTCAACTGGCACTCCAACATTTGCCTGCATTGTTTGCCCACCAACACGTAATCCCGCGAACAAGAAGGACGCTAGAACAACACCCAATGGAGTGCCGCGACCAAGTAATGCAACAGTGATCGCATCAAAACCAAATGATGCTGCGACGGTGTCAGTTAATTCGTATTGATTTCCCAAAGTATGGATCGCGCCACCCATGCCCGCTAGAGCACCTGAAATTGCCATTGTTGCAATCATCGCGGCCGATACTGAGATACCTGCAGTTCGAGCAGCACTTGAGTTTGCACCTACCGCGCGGAACCTAAAACCCATAATGCTTCGGTTCAACAACCACCAAATAAACGCCGCTGCAGCAAGTGCAATAAAGATGCCAATATTTACTCGGTAATCAACGCCGAATAAGCCGGGCAACATCGCGCTCTCTTTTACTGGCGGTGCGATTGGATCAAGCCGACCTGGACGCAAGAAGTACTTAGTGCTTAAGATAAAAAGTAAGAATTTCGCGGCAATGTAGTTAAGCATGATGGTCACAATCACTTCGTGAGCACCTGTTTTTGCTTTCAGTAATCCGACGATGCCGCCCCAAAGTGCAGCCAAAACAACACCAGCCAAAGTTGCAACCAGAATATGTATAGCCATAGGCATTTCATATTTAAAGCCAATATAAGAAGCGCCTATTGCGCCAAAAATAAACTGGCCCTGTGCGCCAATATTAAATAGACCAGATTTGAAAGCTAGGGCAACGGAAAGACCACAAAGAATCAATGGCGCTGTTGCAACCATTGTTTCGCTAAGTGGATAGAAACCAGCCATGAAACTCTTGCCTTCGGCCAAATTGGGATCATAAATCGCGCCTTGGAAAAGAGCTAGGTAAGCATTTCCGACGGTACTTCCGAGAATCTTTAAAAATTCAATCGGTGAAGATATTTTGGCTAAAACTTTATTATCGGTGAAACCAATTACTAGGCCACCAACAAATAGGGCAAGGACGAACGCGAATAACGGAAGTACCGTTTTATCGAGAATCTTCTTAATCACGCGGCACCACCTTTGGCTGTAGCAGGATGTATGCCAGCCATATATAGACCAACTTCCTCGCGCGATGCGGTCACTGGGACAATTGCAATGATTTCACCGCGATACATAATTGCAATGCGGTCGGCAAGTGCAAAAACTTCGTCAAGCTCAGTGCTGAATAAAAGTACTGCTCGGCCGGAATCCCGCTCGGAGATTAAGCGTTGGTGGACGAATTCGATCGAGCCAACATCTAGGCCACGAGTTGGTTGGCAAACAACCACGAGATCAACTGGGCGCGACAGTTCGCGGGCGAGAACAACTTTCTGTTTGTTGCCACCGGAAAGAGATGAGGCTGGGTCATTTGCACTCTGTGCTCGGATATCGAATTCTTTAATTCGCTCAAGGGCTACCTGTTGCGCCATTGCTGGCTTATAGAAAATTCCCTTTGAATATGGTGCCTCGCTATGGGTATCTAAAATTAAGTTTTCAGTGATTGAAAAGGATGAAATCAAACCATCTAATTCGCGTGATTCAGGCACATAGGCAATTCCGGCTTTTAAGCACTCATCTACTGAGCGACCAATGAGTTCATTTCCGGAGAGCTTGATTGAGCCAGTTAAATGATCTCGTAATCCAACAATCGCTTCGGCTAATTCGCTCTGACCATTGCCTTGAACGCCAGCGACGGCGACTACCTCACCGGCAGATACTGTTAAATTTATCTTGCTAGCTAAGGCACGACCTGAAGCATCAAGCACGTTTAAATCAGCCATCTCCAGAATCATTTTTCCTGGATTGCTCTGGGATTTATTAACAGTTAAATCAACTGGTCTGCCAACCATAAGCGAGGCCATTTCTTCTTGGCTGGCCGTTGGTTCAACTGTTCCAACAACTTTACCTCGTCTGATGATTGAAATTCGATCAGCTACGGCTTTAACCTCACGCAATTTGTGTGTAATGAAAACAATGGAACGACCTGAATCACGCAACTTTTTCATATTTGCGAGCAGCTCATCAGTTTCTTGTGGTGTTAAAACTGCAGTTGGTTCATCGAGAATCAAAATCTTAGAGTTATAAATCAGGGCACGAATGATTTCAACTCGCTGCTGAATTCCGACCGGCAGATCTTCAATGAGCGCATCTGGGTCGACTTCAAAGTTAAACTCTTTAGAAACTCGAATAATTTCTTGCCGCGCTGTAGCTAGATCAAGTAACCCTGCACGGTTTGTTTTCTCGTGACCTAACACTATGTTTTCGGCAACTGTGAAAACGGGAATTAACATAAAGTGCTGATGCACCATTCCAATGCCAGCAGCCAAAGCATCAAGTGGGCTCTTGATTTTGATTTCCTGGCCATCAACTAAAATCTGACCTTTATCGGGTGATAACAAACCATAAACAATATTCATTAGAGTTGACTTGCCGGCGCCGTTTTCGCCCAAGATCGCGTGAATCTCGCCTGCCTCAACTTTGAAATTTATATCGTCATTAGCAACTAAAGAACCGAATTGCTTAGTAATTCCGCGAAGCTCTAAAGACATGGCGTAAATCTACGCTATAAAACTA
>CAZFZK010000059.1:0-7944 GCA_964523605.1 uncultured Candidatus Planktophila sp.
TGCCCAATCACCAACAGGAGGGCGCAGAGAAGGGGAGCGGTTATCAAAAACAACTACTTCAAAATCTGATTCCGGAATTTCCGTTAATAACTCGCCTGGATTTTCAGAGGTGGGGCAGAGTGGACAAAGTTCTTTAGGCGGGAGAAAAATTCTATTTTGTCTGTGAGATGCGACTGCAACCCATTCACCGACCAGCGCGTCATAACGTAGCTCACCAATTTGTGGCTGTTCCTCAACTGGACGCTGATCTTGCGCATCGCGCCGTTGCCCCTTGGTGTCGTAATAGCGAATCGTGCGACCGTCGGCCATTTGGCGATCGGTGCGCGTAATGTCCGCAGGTAACTTGGCAACGCTCATAATGAAACGAAGTCTACTGTGCCCAATTCAGAGTTCGTTCGATCGCCTTGCGCCAGTTAGCAAAGCCTTTCGTGCGTTCAGCTTCTGTCGAGGCTGGAGTCCAGCGATGAAATTCTTCCCATTGCCTTGAAATTTCTGCATGATCTTTCCAAAACCCAATTGTTAGGCCAGCTGCGTAAGCAGCCCCTAGCGCAGTAGTTTCGACAATTACCGGTCGCGAAATTTCGATACCTAATATGTCGGCCTGCATTTGCATGCAAAGAGCATTATTTGTGATGCCACCATCGACTCTCATTTGAGTCAAAATGACTCCACTGTCGGCAGACATGGCATCCATTATTTCGCGAGTTTGATAACAGATCGCTTCAAGTGCTGCTCTTGCTAAATGGGCCTTGGTTGCTGCACGCGTCAAGCCAACAATTACTCCACGTGCATCGCTTCGCCAATGAGGGGCGAATAAACCTGAAAATGCCGGTACGAAATAAACACCATCAGTATCTGGAACCGAAGCTGCTAAGTTTTCAATCTCACTGGCGTTAGAAATTATTCCAAGTTGGTCACGTAACCATTGAATTGCAGAGCCAGTAACAGCAACTGATCCTTCGAGTGCGTATTGAACTGGCTCGTTGCCGAATTTAAAGCAGACTGTTGTGAGTAGCCCATTTTTTGATCTGACGATCTCGCTACCAGTATTTAAGAGCGCAAAGTTTCCAGTGCCATAGGTGGTTTTAGAGTCACCTCGCGCGAAACAAAGTTGCCCAACCATTGCAGCTTGTTGGTCACCGAGTATTCCTGCAATTGGCACTGCAGTTCCAAACGGGCCGTTCGGATCAGTGGTTGCATAAATTTCACCAGAAGATTTAATTTGGGGAAGTGTTGCAAGTGGAATATCAAATTGATCAAGAAGTGATTGATCCCAATCTAGAGTTTCTAGATTCATTAACATTGTGCGGCTAGCATTTGTGACATCAGTTAAATGCACGCCACCTTGCGCTCCACCGGATAAATTCCAGAGCAGCCAAGAATCAATTGTGCCAAATCGAGCAGTTTGCCCATTAATCGCCTGCTGAACAGCTGGCACATTTGTAATGAGCCAATTAATTTTGCTAGCTGAGAAATAAGGTGCAATTGCTAAGCCAGTTTTGTGAACAATTTGAGCTTTGGTTTCTGCGTTTAGTTCATCTAGAAAAGTCGTGGTGCGAGTGTCTTGCCAAACGATTGCGTTAGAAAGCGGTTTACCTGTCTGACTATCCCAAGCCACTGTAGTTTCACGTTGGTTTGTGATTCCAATGGCGGCTAGTTGTGAGCCAATGATTCCGGCTTGTTTCAGTGCACCGGTAATTACTTCTTGAGTGCGAGCCCAAATTTCAGAAGCATCATGCTCAACCCAACCAGCCTTGGGCATGATCTGGCGATGCTCTAATTGGTGTTGCCCAACAATCTTGCCAGCTCGATCAAAGATCATAAAGCGAGTACTGCTGGTTCCTTGATCGAGACTGCCAATAAAAGTTTCGCTCATATGGCTACTTTAATTCTTTATTTGATACTTACAACCATCTGTCGCGGGCTTAGGCGTTGTGCTCTTAGTTGGAGTAGGCGTAGGTGCGACGCCTTGCAATAAGTCAAAAGTAACTGGCAGTTGAGTTGTTGCATGCGTTTTAGTCTGATCGGTAAATTGAATTGCGCCAACCCAACTTCCAGCAGTAAAGCCTTTTACCGATAGTGTCCATAGCCCACTTGCTGCTCGAGTTACAGTTTGAGTTAGCTTTGGCTTATCAGTTGAAAGCGGGTCGTAAACAAAGCGCACTGTGCCGGTAACAACCGGTGAGCCGTCTGGGCGATTGACTCCGACATCAAATGTCACTGCCTTGCTGGTATCAGTGGCTTTTTGTCTGGAGATCGTCATCGTGGTTGCTTCATTAACCGGCATCAAATCGATTGGGTCTGGAACCCAAGTTCCAGCTGTTAAATCAACGAAGTTTTGCGCGGTACCGCGGAAAACATTTAGATCAACTCTGGCACTAGGAACACCGTACTTACTACCGATTCCACAGGATGAGTATTGCCAAATAATCCATTGCGATTGGCATTCCTTCGAAGTCCAGGAATGTACATAACAACCAGCCGGCTTTAGGCCCGGTTGATTAATTGGATCAAACGGATTAATTGCGTATTGGGCTAGCCATAGTGGGTATTTACTAAGAGTGGCGCTCTTATTCATTGCACCTTCCAGAAAACTTGGATAAGAATACAAAATTGGTTTACGGCCTAGTTTTTCGTTGAGAATTTCCAGGAAAGTTTCTGCCCATAAAGTTACCGAACTTCTTTTCGCGTAGGTAGCGCAACTACCGTTGCTATTTACTTTCACACACTTATTTTCTAGGTCAAGAGCATATGGAAGATCGCGAGCAGTTAAGCCACCAATTGCAGATACTCGCCAGATGACTTTTTGAGCTTGTGCTGTTGCATCACGAATGATCGCAGCTGGATCACTTGTGTTTGGTAAAATTGCGTAGTGATAGAAACCGGTATAGATTCCAGCAGCTTGTGCCGCGGGACGATCAATTAACAAGTACTGAAGTGAAAGCGCATCAGCGTCATCGCGGGTATCCGATGCCTTAATCATCGCGAAGCGAATACCGGCTGAATACATTTTGGCGAAATCAATTAATTTTCCATAAGGATGTTGCCATCTAGAAATATCAACGCCATGAATACGCCCGCCTGGGCCAAGCGCTTCTACCGCAATAACTGGTTCAGTTTCAGATATTTGAGCCGCCGGTTTTATAGTGATTTTCTTACTGGTTGAGTAAACAACTTTGCTACCGAATGTGGTTTTAGCCCGATATTTCATTACCGAATCTTGCGCAGTTACTACTGTTTCTAGTTTCCAGGTACCAAGCTTGGTCGTTTTGGTACTAAATCTGGTATCTGACCACTTGCCATCAATTTCACTTTGTATTTTCACAACTAGTCCAGATTTCTTAGGCGTTAGAGCGCCGTAGAAAGTTAACAAAGGTTCAATCAAATTTGGGGTTTGTTTAACTGTAAGCGTTAGTTTGGAAGATGCCGCGCTTGCGGCTGGAAGTGAAATTGAAAGCGCCGCTGTAGCGATGCCCACCACTACGGCAATCAGCTTATTTTTCATTCGAGAACGATTTCGATTTCGATACCCAGTACCTGATTAATTACCAATTTGAGAGTTGTTATTTGCCGTTCGCGAATTTCCGAATACTCATGCGCCGAACCAAATTTGCGACTATCTGAGAAATCTAACTGCAGAGTCTTGCCATCGAATTGTGCCAAGCGAGCATCAAAGAAAGAAATCCAGGCAATACGATCAATACTTTCGAGCTGATCAAGCACCGAGTTCCATTGCTGACGTAACTGAGCTAGATCCATGACTGAGATTCTAGTGTCTTGGCGCGCCTATCCACTTGTAGTAGTGGCCAGCTATTAAAACTCTCAGGTTTTTGGTGCGATCAGTCGTAATATCGAAGTGTGCCGCAATACGTGCAACGATTTGCTCTACTGATTTCTCGCTAACAAATCGAACGCGGCCAATCTCAGCATTACTTAAGCCAGTCGCAACAAGCCGCAGTGTTTCTATTTGAGTATCTGTCATAGCGCCTAATACTGATGCAAATGCATTCTCATGCGACGAACCTTGACTATCTACCCACGCAACTGGGCTCTTAGTTTGAGCAATAGAAATTGAATTACGTATTGTGTTAGCAATTACTTCCAAATTACTGATGGATTTCTTAAGAATTATCTGAGAGCCCAGCGGCACATCTTTGGTTGGGATGCCTAATAAACGTAGATCTGGGCACGCTGTAGTGAATACAATTCCAAGTGCTGGGTTTAGCTTTCGTAATTTCTTAACTAAGGTGATCGCATCTTGACCGTCGAATTGAATATCAATTACGAGTACTTCTGGCTGAAGTGATCGAAAAAGATTTTCTGCCACAGCTAAATTATTTGCTTCTCCAATAACATTTATGGTGTGTAGTCGAAGAGCTGCACTTAAAGTCGCGAGTTCGAATGCGTCATCATTTTTTACGAGCACCCGGAAAGTCATACTTAAAAGTAACCGACTTACCTACTCGGGGCTACTCAAACGCTTGGGGGTAGCCCTAGATACGGCAAACAAAAAATTAATAATTAAATAAATTGTTTTATAGATTGCGCAATAAATCTCGGAATTTGTGTCGCAGTTAAAGGGCCGCCGTCAGATGCTAGTAGTGCTGCAGTGTTGTGGATATAAGCAGCACTAGCAGCTATTCGCGCCAGTGATGTTTCATCATTTAAAATCTCAACTTCATTAGTCGCAACAAGAGCGGCGACTATTCCCGCAAGAACATCGCCAGTGCCTGCAGTGGCTAACCATGGTGTTGCTTTTGGTAGCTCAATTAATTGTTCGCTATCAGCCACAAAAGTGATGGCACCCTTTAGTAGAACTGTTACTTTCAATGTATCACCTGCAATCTGTACCCACTTGCGTGGATCGCCTTCAATTGCTTCGGCACTTACCTGCAACCCGCGTGAATTAAGCAATTTCGCGAGTTCGCCAGCGTGGGGAGTAATGAGTGTTGGTTGAGATAGTTTGCCCGCCAAATAGAGAGCACCAGCATCTAAAACTGTAGGCATGGTTTGGCGCTTGGCTAACACGAACCATCGATGACGTAACCAGGTGGTCACCATTTTGTATTTTTGATCAGAAATTCCAGAACCGAGTAACCATGCTGAAACTGGACCTGGTTGAACCACTACTTCTGGGCAGGTGTGCAGAACTAGATGAGCTAAACCAGATGATGAATGAAAGCGAATCATGCCAACGCCGGTTGCAGAAGCTGCAGCAGTAGAGAGAACGGCAGCACCTGGATATTGAGCCGAGCCGGTTATTACACCTAGGACTCCGCGAGAATACTTATTATCTAAATCGGTTGGAATAGCTATGCACTTCTTAACATCACGAGCTGACCACTTCTTATATGTGCGTTCTTCGCTCATTTTTCCACCTCTTACTACTAGTTATTTCTAGATTTCTCAAGGGTACTCGGAAGCGGCTACTTGCAGAAATCGCAGGTAAACCGCGCTTAAGAAATCTGGAAGTTTTCGAATTGCACTTTAGTTTTGCGATCGCTCTTGCCGATTAAAGCAATCATTACGCCGGTATGTGAATCAGTCAGATCGCAAGAAATTTCGCGGCCATCGAGAGTATGCGAGAAACCTAGTTCTGGAATACTGAATTTGTAATCCTGATCATCACCGCTTAGTTCAATTCGTAGCTTTGAAATTTCGGTTGAGATAGAAGCAGTCGGCTGTTTACCCGATGCTGCTTGCACACTTATTTGAAAGGTTTCAGTTTTCGTTATCTCTATCGAAAGATAAGCGCTCTCTGTAATGTAGGCGGCCAACCCAACTACATCACCGTTCTTTAACATCGATAAATCAATAGTCAAAGAGCATTTGAAATTCCAAGCGGTTTGGCGGACACCGAGAAAAGTATTCTCAAAAGAATCTTGTAACTCCAGAGCCAAAACTCTCTCACCGATTAAATTGAAGTGATCCCGCTTTTCATTTCGAATAGCTACCCACTTAATTGCTAAAGATTCTGCACTGAAATCTCGAGCTACATCACTTTGCCGAAACTCTGTTAAGCCTGTCACTTCATAACTATCTTCGACGCGGCCAGTCTCTGGTGCAAATAGTGGACTTTGATCATCAGCTGGCCAGGTCACGGGAAAGATAAATGTTTCACGGCCTAAGTTTCGGTAGTAGCCGCCGAAGGAATACTTAACATTTCCACCATCGTAGAAACCACCACGGGGGCGTGATGCAAGTGCAACGCCCCACCAGCTGCCGTCCTTTAATTCGACCATATCGGCATGCCCAACATTATGAACTGGGTGTTCACGAGCTAAATGTTTATGCGTAAGAATCGGATTTCGCTGACTAGAAATATATGGCCCCATCACATCTTCACTTCGGGCAATTGTCGTAGTATGAAAATGCAGAGTGCCACCCTCGGCAATTAGTAAGTAATACCAACCATTGCGTTTATACATGCGGGGTCCTTCCGGAAAAATCCCGCCGGTGCCATTCCAAAGTGTGCGCTTTTCACCAACTAGTTCGAAAGTATCTAAATTTATTTCACTGATCCAGATTTCGGCATCATTTTCAAATCTAGGGTTTGAACTTTCTCGATTTGCTAAGAAATAAGCTTTATCGCCATCGAAAAAAAGTGAACTGTCTATACCGTAAGCATCCTCAATAAAGTGGCATTTACTCCACGGCCCATTGATATCAGTAGCCGTAAGAACAAAGTGATAGTTAGATCCTGGCCATTGCCTCTTCACTCGAGTAGAGGTTATGTAGAAAGCACCATTGTGATGGCGAATTGTTGCCGCTTGCACACCACCAGATGGGGCAACATTAGATAAATCGAGGTCTTGATCTGCGCGATCAATAGCATTTCCGATCTGTCGCCAATTCACTAGATCGCGAGAATGCCAAATCGGAATTGCTGGGAAATATTCAAAACTTGAATTAACAATATAGAAATCATCTTCAACTCGAATAATGGAAGGATCGGGATAGAAGCCCGGCAAGATCGGATTATTTGCCAAAGTCATTTGTAAATCATCCTTTGGTTAGGCTTAGTATTCAATGAAAGAAGTGGGGCGGGTCGGGCTCGAACCGACGACGACAGAATTATGAGTTCTGGGCTCTAACCAACTGAGCTACCGCCCCCAAGTAATCAGAAACCTCTAAGTCTCAGATCAATAGAGATGTAAAGAATAGTGGTCGAGGGAATGATCTCCCAAACTTATTGCTCTGCCGCACCTAGAATTCCAGATATGCGCATCAAATCCGCACTGTTAATGGCATTAGCTGTTCTGGCAACTTTGCTGCCAGTTGCATCCGCTGCGCCCACTTACGTCTTTCCTATCGTTGGCTGCAAGGCCACGTACGCAAAATCGCATCATGATTATCAAGCCACCGATATTCAAGCAAAAGCTGGCTGTAAATATGTAGCACCGATTGGTGGAACTATTACCGAAGTCGCAACAAAAGACATCTGGAATTCAAAAAAGAATTTAGGAGACACCCGAGGCGGTTTATCTGTAACTCTGGTCGGTGACGATGGGGTTCGCTATTACGGTTCGCACTTTAAAAGTATTGAGCCGGGAATCGAACCAGGTGTAGTTGTAGTTGCTGGGCAAACTCTGGCATACGTTGGTGCAACTGGTTCCGCGCGTGGCACTAAGCCACATGTGCACTTTGGAATTTCTTGGCCGACGCCAGTAGAATCAAATATTTGGTGGGTGCGACGCGGTGTTTTATATCCGTGGTCTTATTTAGATGCCTGGAAAGCGGGCACCGATAAATCTCCATTTAGTGCAGTAGAAAAGTTGCGTAAGAAGTTAGGCGATATTCCGCCAGCACCCAAAAAGTAGGCAGAGAAATAGGGGAAAGAAATAACCCCCGCCGCATTCGCGACGAGGGTTATTTTTAAACTAAGTGAAATTAGTTAGCGTTCACTGCATCGGCCTGAGGACCCTTTGGACCCTGTACGACCTC
>CAZFZK010000060.1:0-1561 GCA_964523605.1 uncultured Candidatus Planktophila sp.
TAAACCGGCATAACCAGCGCCTACAACTACAACATGATCACTAGGACCTTTAATTTGCTTAACCATTTGATTTCACGTATTTCTTTTCGTTGCGATGATTGCCATTTCGGTCAATAGTTTGCGAGCTTGCGAATCAATTTCATCGCGATTAATTGCTTCAAGTGCCGTCGACGTTAGTTCTTCGATCAAATCTTCTACGTGCATTGCAGCACCTGTTTCAGCAATGATCTCTTGCAGACGCGCAATAGCGCTTTCAGAGATATCGTGATTTCCAAATTCCTTTAGAAATTCGGCTTCAGCGGGGCCAGAAATTCGATCGTGCGTCATTGCCATCAAGACTGTGCGCTTTCCTTCGCGCAAATCGTCACCAGCTGGTTTACCCGTGACTTTAGGATCACCAAATACGCCTAATAAGTCATCGCGAAGTTGGAAAGCTTCGCCAAGGGGTAGTCCAAATTCGGAGTAGATCGAAACTATTTGTGTGCGCTTTGCTGGCTCTGGAATTGCAATAGCAGCGCCTAAATGAAGTGGGCGTTCGATTGTGTATTTCGCTGATTTGTATCGGGCAATGTTTAGCGCTTGAGCAACGCTTTGAGTGCCACGTGCTTGCTCGAAAACATCTAGATATTGCCCGGCAATTAACTCAACTCGCATTTCGTCATGAACACTAAGGGCGGCAAGCAAAGATTCGTTTTTAATTCCTGAACTGTTTAACATTTGATCTGACCAAATTAGCGCAAGATCACCAATTAAAACTGAAGCAGATAAGCCAAATTGAGTTGCTTTGCCTTGGTACTTTTCAGATACGTGCATAGATTCAAACAATTTGTGAATCGCTGGCTCTCCTCGTCGAGTATCGGAGGCATCCATTAAGTCATCGTGAACTAGTGCGCATGCTTGCAGTAATTCCAAACTAGCAAAAGCTCGCATTTCAGCATCAGTTAGTGATGAACCAGCACCCATTGCGCCAACGGCTGCAAAGAGAGGCCTAAATCGTTTTCCGCCGTTGATGACAAAGGCAGTCAAACTTGTGGCCGCTGGCTTTAACTCAGGAGCGATTGTGGTGAAGTAATCACTTTGTGTTGACAGGAAATCCTTGAGTTGCGCCTCGACTTGCTCGCGCAAAGATTTAAGTTGCTCAAGGGATTGAGCAGATGCCTCAGGTTTCACGCGCGTAACGATACGCTGACCTAGTGGCTATTCGCGCGACCAAATACTCATTTGAGTTCTTTCCGCCTAAAGATCAGGCAGGCGAAGAACGCCTTTGGGCTGCCATGTCAGCACTTGAACCGATTGCGCCAGATTTCATTTCAGTCACATATGGTGCCGGGGGGTCAACCCGTGATCGCACGATTCGCATAACTTCACAGATCACCGAACGAACCTCGATTCCAACAGTTGCCCATTTAACTTGCGTTGGTTCGACTAGAGGCGAGCTGATAGAAATTCTGCAGAAGTATAAAGAAGCCGGTATTCATAGCATTCTTGCTTTGCGTGGCGATCCAACTGGCGGGCCAAGTGCGCCCTGGGTTCCAACGATCGGTGGCTTTAATCATGCTGA
>CAZFZK010000060.1:1661-7852 GCA_964523605.1 uncultured Candidatus Planktophila sp.
CTGGCGGGCCAAGTGCGCCCTGGGTTCCAACGATCGGTGGCTTTAATCATGCTGACCAATTAGTTGAATTAGCAATGGAAGTTGGCGGCTTTGAAGTTGGAGTGGCTGCTTTTCCCGATGGGCACCCAGCATCGAATGGTGATTTAGCAAAAGATGTTGATGTCTTGATTCGCAAAGAATCACTCGGCGCAAGTTTTGCAACAACCCAATTCTTCTTTGAGGCACAAAGTTATCAACGACTAGTCGAAGCACTTGCCGCAAAAGGATCTAACTTGCCAATTATTCCGGGCATCTTGCCGGTTACCAATGTCAAACAATTGGTGCGCATGTCTGAATTAAGCGGAACTCAGATTCCCGTCGATATCTTAGAGAGGTTCTCAAAAGTTGAGGCCGATCACGAAGCAGTTCATAAACTCGGAATCGAAATTGCCATTGATCTCTGTGAACAGTTGCTCAAATTAGGCGTTCCCGGTTTGCACTTTTACACCATGAATACATCAACAGCCACGCTCGAGATCTATCGAAAGTTGGTTGCAAAGTGATTACCAAAAAAGATTTCTATAAACGTTGGAGCGAATTACATGGCAATGCCAACATTTCAGGCATCGTGCATGCATGGTTGGCCATCTCTTATCGGTTTGCGTTAATTGCAACCTTGCTACGCATCTCTCCAAATGTATTAACTCTGCTTGGATTAATTTCTGCTATTGGTACCGCACTTGTTCCAACTTCATATTGGGCGATAGCTCTAGTCGTACTCTCACTTCTCTTTGATGGAATTGATGGAAGTGTTGCAATATTTCAACGCCGTGAAAGCTCTTGGGGCGCTATCTTGGATTCAGTTGCCGACCGGATAAGTGAAGCAGCTTGGGCATATGCGCTCTATCAAGTTGGAATTCCGCTAGAAATTGCAGTTGGCTTATGGCTAGCCGCCTCTGTGCAGGAATATGCTCGCGCTAGATTGGCAGCATTTGAAGTTAAAGATTTAGGAATCGTTACTTTCGCAGAACGCCCAATGCGCGCGAGTTTGTTATTTATAATTTTAATTGCTTGGCAATTAGATATCCCTGGTCTAGCTGCAATCGCTGGAGCTTTCTTAGTTATGCAGATTATTGGTGCGCTACAAGTTATGCGCTTTGGCTACAAGCAACTTCGTTAACGAGCACGCCCAATAGCATTTGCCACAATTTCGGCGCTGATTCCAACTAGCGGTAATCCCCCACCTGGATGAGTCGAGCCACCAACGCAGAAAAGATTCTTAATTGGTGAACGATTCTTGGTGCGCAAGAACGCTGACGTGGCACTATTACTTGAAGTTCCATAGATTGAACCACCCGGTGCCATAACGGATTCCTGCAGATCTAGGGGGGTGCGAAGCTCTAACACATCTAAACGTTCGCGAATCTTGATGCCGCGTGCTTCGATTTGATCAATAATTGAATTTGCATACTTATGTTTGAAGTTTTCATCGCGCCAATCAAAGCCATTCTTTGCGCTCTCGTCATGACGAGGAGCGTTAACTAATACGAACCAACTTTCATGCCCGGCATCCTTAACCATTAGTGGATCATTCGGAGCACAAATATAGATAGTCGGATTTTCCACAGGTTTTTTCTGAGTAAAGATCGCTTCGAACTCAGCATCGTAATTTGCTGGGAATAAAATTGTGTGGTGATTTAGCTTTTCTTCATTTTCACTCGGTCTAAGACCTAAAAGTATTGAGAAGCCAGCCAGCGAGCTATCGCTTTTTGCTAAGTTTTTCCGTTCGCTCATTGCTTTTTTCTCAGTCAGGTCAATTAGCTGATGGTAAGTAAGGCTGGCATCGCTATTTGAAACAAGGTAATCAGCTGCTATTTCAGCGCCATTAGCTAAGACAATTCCGGTAGCGACTCCGCTTTCCGTTTTAATTTTCGTTACCGGTGAATTCAAATAAATCTTTACACCTAAATCTAAACAGCGTTTCTCAATCGCAATAGCCAATTGGCCAATGCCACCGGCTAAATGCCACGCTCCAAAAGCTTCTTCTACGAAGGCAATGCTCAATAAAACAGCTGGAGCTTTGCGGGGATCAGAGCCGCTATAGGTGGCATAACGATCGACGATGTAACGCAATCTTTGGTCGCTCAACTTCTGGGTTGCTAATTCACGAAGTGACTTAAGAGGTGCAATAACCAGTAAATCGCGAATCAAGGTCACTCGTTTGAAGAGTGCCGCAATTGAAGTCAGCTCTGATTCAATGAAAGGTTCACGCGAAACATCCCACATCGCTTCGGCGCGTTTCATGATTTGATCCCATTGCGCAGCCGCTTCGCTTCCAAATGATGCGGTAATCGCTTGCAAAGTTTGGTAGCGCGATAGGTTGGCAAACTTTACATTTGAACCATCGGCAAAACGATAATCAAAAGCTGGATCAACTGGAATCTGAGTCAGAACTTCTTCCATTACCGAACCAGTCTTCAAGAAAAAATCTCGATAGACCGCAGGAAGAGTTAGCAGTGAAGGTCCGGTATCAAAGGCATAGCGACCAATCCATTCGGTGCGACACTTGCCACCTACGAAACTAGCTGCCTCATAAATTTCTACTTGATGACCTGCTTTAGCAATTCTCGCTGCGGCGCTCATGCCACCGATGCCGGCGCCAATCACCACTACTTTGCTCATATTGCGCGACCTTTCCAAAGTACTTTGCCGCGCGCACTCCAAGAATAAATTATTAGATATATCAACAAAAGTGAAGAAAGCGGATGCAATACAGTATCGATAAATCTAGCGCCAGATATGCGGGCCGCAATAATTCGCGAAACGATTACAAATTCCAGAGCAAAGAATCCTGCTGAGAAACCAGCAATAGTTGCAATTAGCGGAAAGATGCCAGTCAGGAATAAGAATATGACGGCAACTAGTGAGCCAAACTTAGATCCGAATGCCGCCCAAAGTGATTTTCCATAGCCGGCTTTGACTTCGGCCCAAGAGTTATACATATGGCAAGTTGCTAGGTGTGCACCATCTGCCACCGTTCCTTTAAACCCAGAACGCAATAATGTGCGAGCAAGTTCCATGTCATCTAATACAGCAGATTTAATTGCCGAGTAACCAGAAACTTTGGAAAGTGCGTTTTCCCGAACTGCAAAAAATTGACCATTAGCAACTGCAAATGAAGCCCGGCCTGATTTCTCCGCCATGCGAAGGGGCACAGTTGAGAGCCATGACCAGTGCAAAAGTGGCTGAATCATACGTTCGCCAAATGTGTTAGCAATCTGCTTTGGGTAGGGCGAAACAAAATCCAGTTCTTGGTCAATCAGTAGATTTATTGCTGCACAAATTGCAAGGGGAACCAAGCGAACATCAGCATCGATATTTACAAAGTAATCAGCTTTAACACGAGTACGCAATTGCTCAAGCGCCCAAGGTTTACCTAGCCAGCCCTCAGGTAGCGGTTCACCAGAAATAACGCTAAATCTTGGATCTCCAGCAATTTCTCGCTTAAGCAGGGCAGCTGTTTCATCTTCGGAATTGTCATCTAGAAAATAAAACTTGAGATCAGAAATTCCGGTTTGAGCTTTAAGTGAATCGACAAAATCTATGATGTTGACCGCTTCATTACGAACTGGAAGCAGCACTGCAACTGTTGCCGTTAAATCTCGACCATTACGTGGAATCCGGATCCGCCTGGAATTCACACCAGCCATCACAAAAAGAAAGATGCTAATTGCTAACGAGAGATCTAACATGACTTTGAACTAAGGGCGACCGAGCCAGCGAGCAAAAACATAAGGAGCTAGTGCCAGGGTGTAGAAGAAGCCACCAAAGAGTGCAACACCTGGACGATCGAAGAAGAATAGGTTTGAGACAATTCCGCCAAACCAACTCCAAGCTAAGAAAACATCAGTAGCTAGAAGTGATGAACCGTATTTACGGTGTTCTTTAGGTAATGAAAAATTAAGAATTGCCATTAATGCGATTCCGGCCAACAACCAGCCGAACATATTTGATAGTGGAATATCTGGTTGGAATGGAACATGCGAGCCAGTGACTTCCCATTTCCAGCGCCCAGCGCCGACCATCTGTGGATCAAGAAAAAGATCCCACGCCATCAACGCAAAGCCACCGTAAAGAAATGTCCAGGTCTTAGTCATACGTCGTGCAACAATTAGAAGTGGGTGAGCCATCATTGCCCAAGCAAACGGAACTACGATTGGGATTCCAAGTAATTGCGGGCCAAGAGATGGATCATAGGAATAAGTTCCAAATGGCCAACCAGTGTTTTCCCCGATTAATTCAATAAAGAATGCAAATGGCAAAGTTATAAATACATATCGGCGAAAGTATTTCCAGCCATAAGAGAGCCGAGCATGCACAAACATGGCAGCAGCACCGAAATAGACCGTTGCAATTGTGACAACTCGCAGAGCTTCACCAGAGAGCAGCGGGTAAGACATTTGCAGAAATAAAGCTGCAACCATCGTGCCAACTTGAACGCCATTTGCAAAGGGAGATACGCCACGGCGCTGACGACGAGGAGCGTAGTTGCGAATGGACATGTGCTTAGTCTGCCCTATTTAGGCAAGTTAAATCGTTCCACGTATCTCGCGCACGGCGAAACGGGCAAAGAGCTCTTCGGCATACCAATCAAATTCACTAGTTTGAGCAATCGCCTTTTGATGCGCAGCGCCCTTATAAGCAAAATCTTTAATTGCCTGCATTGACTCCCATAGCGAGAAAGTTCCTTGTAAGCCAATGGGTGCTTCGCCAATGCCGATCGTCGAAATCAAGCCAGGACTGGAATGCA
Source organism: uncultured Candidatus Planktophila sp. (assembly GCA_964523605.1). GTDB lineage: Bacteria > Actinomycetota > Actinomycetes > Nanopelagicales > Nanopelagicaceae > Planktophila. The sequence goes on from CAZFZK010000060.1 coordinate 6,451, forward strand.
GACTCGCCGTTACAGGTGGCACCGACTTAAAGAATCGCATTGTTTGATTGGCTTTGATGCGAGCACGCGTAATGGCAACAACTTGGCCTTCAAAATTAACCGGTGCACTTGGTACAAATGGTTTTTGCTTCGACCACATTCCGGTCGCTGCAATCGGATCAAGAACTACTCGAAATTCGGAAATCGATTTTTTGCGCCATGCTCGAATAGTTGGTGAATTATCCAAATGTTCAAGCTGGCTCTCCGGAATTACGACTAAACATCCCCAGCGATTTGGATCAGCATCACTTGGAGTGAAAGTTTCGCCTTTACCGCAGCCCAGCATTTTTGCAAAAATCACGCCATTCGTTCTGCGAAGTAGAGCGCGATCGATTGCCATACGAATTAGCGCAAATGGAATATTGCCTCGCTCAATTTTCCAGAAATAAATTACCGTGATCATTTAGTTAGCTTTTCAATTTCAGCAATCACGCGATCTGGGTGATCCCACATTGGCGCATGCCCACAATTTTCCCAATTGATCCAAGTGGCATGTTTCGGAGCTAATGATTTCTCTTGGCAAGAATTAGCGGGCAATGTTTTATCGCTATCACCAAAGACAATTGTGATTGGCACGTTTGCAGATACCTCTTCGTCAAAACGTTTTTTCAGCAAAGCATCCCAAGCTGGAAAATATCCTTGAGCATTCGCTAATGCCAAGGTTGCATCTAAACAAAGTTGATAAGAAAATTTGCGCCATTGTGGGCTTACATCGCCGAAACCAAGTTTGCGGCCCCATTCGTATTTAAGTCCGAAGGGAGAAACAACTTTTAATCGACTGGCCAAATTTCGCGCAATTGCCGTTCCTGGGTATCGCACATTAAATGGCGCTAACCAAAGCCCTGCTGGCGCTAAGCCTAAAATACTGGCAACGCGTTCAGGTTTCATCGCCGCAAGTTCGAGCGCAGTCCAACCACCTAATGAATTGCCAACCAGATGTGCTTTGTCGATCTTCAGCGAATCCATAGTTTCTAAAACGTACTCGGCCAAAGATTTCGGACTCATATCTAGACCAGCTGGTAATTGCGTTTCACCATGGCCAGGTAGATCAACCGTGATTACACGATGAGTTTTGGAAAGCTCAGGTACCACTAATTGCCAAGCGGTAGCTGCTGAACCCATGCCGTGAATCAGGATTAGTGGGATGCCAGAATTACTGGCACCGTACTCCTTTGTTTTTAGAATCATTTATTCGCCAATGACCATTGGTTGCGCTGAGGTAATTGCCAATAGCTCGGCAAAGGAAGTTGGGTAGACAGCATGTGGGTGACCTGCTGCTGCCCAGACAACTTCATAATCATTTAGGGCTTGATCAATCAGAATTGTTGCGGGGGAGACCCAACCTAAAGGAGCTACACCGCCA
>CAZFZK010000061.1:0-7750 GCA_964523605.1 uncultured Candidatus Planktophila sp.
GGTTCTTTGCAACGACTTTTAGCAAGATTCCGACTCCAAAGTCGAATCCTTCAAGAATGAAATAGCCAACCCATAGAACCGCTATGAGTATGAACCAGACTGAATTTAATGACATTTTCTTTATCCTCCCTGATCTCTTAGTAAGCCATTGTCAGAGTTTTAGCTTCGCCAGTTTTTACCGGTGACATATCGGTACCAACTTTTATTGTGCGAACCATTAGACCAAATTCAATGACTGCAAGGACTCCGTAAAGAAGAGTGAATGTGATCATTGTGAAGAGAACGCTTCCAGCGCTTACACCCGGGCTTACGCCATCAGCTGTCTTAAATAATCCAAAGACCACCCATGGTTGACGTGCGCTTTCAGTAAATATCCAACCAAATGAGTTTGCAAGAATTGGAAGGAAGGGAAGTGCGATCATTGTACTTAAGTAGAACTTGCCGCGAGGCAAACCACCTTTGCGCATATACCAAAGTGTTAGCAGAGCGAAGAGCGCAGCTAATCCACCGAAACCAATCATCAATCTAAATGACCAGTAAGCAAGTGGAATGTTTGGTGTGTAATTTCCTTCGCCATACTCTGCGGCATAAACCTTTTGTAGGTCGTTTACCCCTTCAACTGTTCCGTTTACATCACCAGTAGACATGAAGGAGAGAACGGATGGAAGCCCGATTTGGAAGACAGCTTTACTTCCATCGAGAGTTCCAAGTGTGAAGAGTGAGAAAGGTGCATTGGCTTTGGTGTCATAGAGAGCTTCAGCAGCAGCCATTTTCATTGGTTGTTGTGTAGTCATAACACGTGCTGACCAGTCACCAGTAACTCCAACAATTAAGAATGAAATTACAACAACTATTAGACCAGTTTTCATAACTGGTCTAGCAACTTCTGGATCTCGGCCTTTCAAGACCATCCAACCTGCAACACCAGCAAAGAGTGCGCCGGCAGTTAAGAAGGCTGAAGGGATTGTGTGGAAGAAAGCAGACACTGCTGTTGATTGAGTTAGAACTGTCATGATTGATGTCAACTCTGCGCGACCAGTTTCAGGATTAAATTCATATCCGACTGGATGTTGCATAAATGCATTTGCTGCCAAGATGAAATATGCAGAGAGCAAAGTTCCAGTTGCTGCAATCCAAATTGTTGCTAGGTGCGCCTTCTTTGAAAGCCGATCCCAGCCAAAAATCCAAAGTCCAAGGAATGTGCTCTCGAGGAAGAACGCAAGCAGACCTTCCATTGCAAGTGGGGCACCAAAGATGTCGCCAACGAAACGGCTATATGAGGACCAGTTCATTCCGAATTGGAATTCTTGAACAATGCCTGTGACAACTCCGATTGCAAAGTTAATTAAAAATAACTTTCCAAAGAATTTAGTAGCACGAAGATACTTATCTTTATTAGTGCGATACCAAGCTGTTTGTAAACCAGCCACAAGGAAACCAGATCCAATTGTGATTGGTACGAATATAAAGTGGTACACGTTTGTGATGGCGAATTGCCATCTGGCCAAATCAAGTGCGTTCATTAGCACTCTCCTATCTCTTGCTATTGATTTTCCTCTATGCGCAATACAGAATTCCAATTCCTATAATGTGCAATTTCGCACTCAAAGTACTTTTGAGCGTAAAGAGATAGGTTTTATTGAATTCTTTGAGTGCTAGCCCTAAAGCAATAACTTTGGTAAGAATGACCCATGGAACGCGATTTCGATGTCGTAATTATTGGTTCTGGTTTTGGTGGATCAGTAAGTGCACTGCGTTTGACTGAAAAAAATTATCGCGTTTGTGTTTTAGAAGCTGGTCGCAGATTCACTGATAAAGATTTTCCTAAAACTTCTTGGCGATTAACTAAATTTCTATTTGCTCCAAGGCTAGGTCTTCGCGGAATTCAGCGAATACATGCACTTCCGGATGTCTTAGTTCTTGCTGGTGCTGGCGTTGGTGGCGGATCACTTGTTTATGCAAACACTTTATATATTCCACCCGATACTTATTTCAACGATAAACAGTGGAAACATATAACTGATTGGAAATCCGAACTACTTCCTTGGTATGACCAAGCATCAAGGATGTTAGGCGTTGCTGATAATCCATATTTCTCACCATCTGATGCTGCGATGAAAGAAGTAGCAATCGAGATGGGAGTTGGCCACACATTTAAAATGGCACCTCTTGGAGTTTATTTCGGTGATGGTCCAGGCACACCAAGTGCTGATCCATTCTTCGGCGGGAAAGGTCCGGCGCGGAGCGGTTGTATGCAATGTGGTGCATGCATGACTGGATGCAGATTTAATGCAAAAAATACGCTGCCTAAGAATTATCTCGGACTTGCTGAAGGTGCTGGGGCAAAAGTATTTGCCGAACATACTGTGACAAAAATTGAACAACAGCCCAATGGCAGCTGGAAAATTTATGCTCGAAAAAGTACATCTTGGATTGGGCGAAAGCGGGTATTCACTGCCAATCAAGTAATTGTCGCGGCCGGGACTTACAACACCCAGAAGTTGCTGCACCGAATGAAGAGTGATGGTTTCTTGCCAAAACTTTCAGAGGCACTTGGAAAGTTATCGCGGACAAATAGTGAAGCACTTACTGGTGCGCTTATGCAGGATAACAAAGTTGATTACAGCAAGGGCTCTGCAATCACTTCATCATTCTTTCCAGATGAGCACACCCATGTAGAGCCCGTTAGATACGGCATCGGCAGCAACGCGATGGGTTTGCTTCAAACAATTATGACCGATGGTAAAAATCCGAAAGATCGTCGCAGACAATGGCTTGGTACGGTTTTGCGCCACCCATCAATGTTGGCCCGAGTTTTAAATGTGCGCAGATGGAGTCAACGAACTGTTATTGCTTTGGTAATGCAGAATGTGGATTCCGCACTTTCGGTCACGATGAAGCGCACATTTTTGGGCAAGCGACTTACTTCAGAGAATGACAGCGCAATCCCAAACGCGACTTATATCCCGGCCGCCAATGAAGTTGTCCGAAGAATTGCTGAGAAGAATGGCGGCATTGCAGGCGGACATATCGGAGATTTGATTGGCGCACCGTTTACGGCGCACTTTGTTGGTGGTTGTGTAATCGGCGATAGTGAAAGTTCTGGCGTAATCGATCCCTACCATCGTGTTTGGAATTACCCAACGCTGCACGTCGTCGATGGCGCAAGTGTTACTGCGAACCTTGGTGTTAATCCTTCACTAACAATTACTGCGCAAGCAGAACGTGCAATTTCAATGTGGCCAAATAAAGGCGAAGTTGATTCGCGCCCAACGCAAGGCCAGCCCTATAGAAAAGTGGCTTCAGAATCCCCACACAGCCCAGTCGTGCCAAAAGGCGCAGTGGGTGAGTTAATAGGTGATATCTAGGTTTTAGCAGGACACCGTCTACCCAAACTCTTCACCCCATGGAACCATTTCATCCTACAAGGGGGGTGATTGTATGTACGAAATTTTACCTGGGGTTTCGCTTTCGCGAATCACCCCACCTACGATTCCACCCCAATTTATCCTGCGTAAATCAATTTTAGCGATCTTAGAAAAGCCTGCCCCGCAAGCCTTAATTGCCATAGCACCAAGTGGTTTTGGGAAAACTATTTTGGCCGCACAGTGGGCAGCAATGCATCCAGAGCGCACAATTTGGTACACCCCAGTTTTAACAGATACTTTTAAGGACTTAGTTTTCCATTGTGTTTCATCGCTTCGTAGATTTAAGCCAGATGCAGCTCCGTGGATTGAAAAATATCGGACAGAAAAATTTGATTCACATCGTGCAGTGATTGAATTTGCAAACGAGATTGCAACAATTGGCTTCGATATCAACTTCATTGCAGACGGATCACATAACATAAATCCTGAAAATCAAGTATTTACTCAACAATGGGCTGAACTTGTTCCAGAGAATTTAAGAACTTTGTATACGCGAAATAATTTACCAACGATAAATTATGCACGAGCTATTTCGATTGATGCCTTTCATATACTGAAACCAATTGATTTAGCTTTCACTGATGAAGAAGTCGAAGTTTTAGCAACAAATTACGGCGTAGATTATGAAAAAAATCGCGAGATATTTTGGAATGTTCAAAATTGGCCTGCTGGTGTACTGATGACTATCAAAACTCTAAGCAATTCTGGAAAAGCAGTAAGCGCAGACTTTCTTGACAGCCAGATGCTAATTGCAGCAACACTAAATAATTTAGATTCCGAAATTTATGAAGTTATCGAAGAATTAATTTATTTTGCAAATATTTCTAAAGAGCAAGCATCGCTCATCTTGAATGATGCTAGCAAACTTCAGAATTTTGAAAGACTTGCGACCGAAGGCATATTTGTTAGAAAAGTTGGAGATGATGGAGAAGCCTTTGAAATCAATGAGCTTATCCGAAACGCAATCAAGGAAAAACTTAAAAAGAATACTATTCGGGCTAATGAAATTAAATCAAAAACGATTGAAGTAAAGATCAAAACTGGTCGCCTTGTGGCTGCTATAAAGCTGCTAGAGGAAATTGGAGATACCAAGAGAGCCAAAGAACTTATTGCTCTTCATGTTCGCCGATTGCTTTGGGGATCTGATGTTGATGGAGTTTTAAAGGATATTGATCTGATAAACAAGTATTTAGATATTGGCGGGGAAGGTAAAGAACTCACAAGAGCTTTTTCAGTGATGGCATTTGGAACACTTGAGGAATTATCGGTAAAGATAAAAGGGTTAGAGATAACTTCAAGAGCAGCTGGAATTTTTGAGAAAGTCGAATGCGATTTGTTGGTGATGGAGAGTCGACTTGCAATCGGCCTTGGAAATTTAAGCAAAGTGCTTGCGCTAAATAATTCTGTAGCCAAAACTTCAAAATCGCAATTTTCTCTCCGAATGGCGGCTAATGCAGCCTTTTTGATGGAAGATTTAGATGAGCTGATTAAGATTGCTGAAGAATCAAGAACTATGCCGCCACCAGACCCCTCAGAATCTACACTCCATCAACCGGCTATTGAGGCGTTATTAGCTTTGGCAGATGGTCGATTACAAGACGCACTGGATCAAGCGAGATATGTAATTGCCGAGACTAAAAAAGTTGGAGCAACTGGAGTTTGGTCGCCATACGACATGGTTTATTGCGCGGCAGAGGTGTTGCGAGAAACTTGTGATGAAAAGGCTGCCATAGATTTAATAGAAAGTTTTAGCGAAGAAGTTAAGAAGTTTCATGTTACTTCTTGGCAGGCCGCGTTTGAAGCAAAGCTTAGTCTAATTGAAGCTCAACTTGGCCGCTCAACCGGTGGCCTGCAGCGCATTCGCAAAATTCGTGATGACTTGAATATTCCAAAATATCATCAAGATATTTTCAGGGTTGTTGATGAACACGAATTGATAATTAGGGCATTACTGAATGACTTTGAGCGAGTTGCAGAGATAGTTTACCGAACACCAAGCAGACCAACTGTCGCAATAGTTGCCTCTGTGATTGAAATTCGAAAAGGTGGAGAGGCAGCGAGGGCAGCTATTGCAGCTTTAACTACCCGAAATCCACGGGAGAAATTGATCTTCAATATTCTTTTAGTAAATTTAAATTTAGATCGTCCAAAAATAGCTGAAGAATTTATGGAAAAAGCAATGGCAATAATTATGACCCATGGATTTAAGCAAATTCTGCTGATTCAGAGCCCAAAGTTTCACGAATTTCTACTCAAGTATGCCTCGACACACCCAACTGTTTATATGGAACAAATCGCAAAAACCCTGCGGGATCAAATGGCAAACTCGAATAATAAGAGTAGAAGGTCGGAGAACTCACTAACAAAACGTGAGATAGAAATTCTCAACCGGCTCTCCACTGGCCTACCAATATCTCAGATTGCTTCAAATCTACATATTTCAAATAACACAATTAAGACGCACCTTAAGAGTGTTTATAAGAAACTTGGCGCAGATTGTCGCGAGAGTGCGGTAGAAAAAGGTCGCGAGCTACTGCTCTTTTAGCTTTTCGCTCTGTTCTTTGCGAAGTCGCGGCCAAGTTGTCATCGGATAATCAAGATTCTGATAAAAATCTTTAATTAACGCTTGAACCATCTTGCTCTTCTCTTTTACAACGAAGTGCGAAGTTCCGGGAACTATTGCTAGACGGCCATTTGGGATAGCTTCATAAAGTTCAATGGTGTGATGATTTGAAAATGGTTCATCATCTCCCGTTAAAACTAAGACCGGGCAAGAAATTCGAGAAAGTTCTGCAGTTGTCATGGTTGGTTCTGAATTCCAGACTTCATACGCTTTTCGAATAATTTTTTCTTGCATGTGTGCTGGGTCCGGGGAACGAAGTGCAAATTTCGCCGCATCATCTTCGCTGATGACAATTTCTGGATCAGATTCCACCAGCGTTAGGCCGCTGTCAAAATGAAAATTGGTGCCGATTGCAACAATTGATTTCACAAGGTCAGGTCGTTTTAAAGCAACCATCAAGGAGATAATTCCACCATCGCTCCAGCCAATTAAATGCGCTGGTTCTTTGATTACATCTTCAATGTAAGCAATTGCTTCATCAGTTTGAAAATCAAAGTGATAAAAACCTTCACGACTTGCAGTGCGGCCATGGGCGCTTCGGTCATATGCAAAGATTTCGTGAGTGCGTTGTACTGCAGGAATTACTGTGTAATCCCAACTTTCAGTTGAACTTAGCCCGCCATGCATAAGTAGAACTGGCCCACTCTTTTTGCCAAAAGTTTTTCCAGTCGCAGACCACACTTGATGACCACGAAGATCTAGATATCCACGCTTTAATTTGAGCATTTATTACATCGAATCCATGATGTGGCGATTGCCGCGATCAAAGGTGAAGTAATTCCAACACCAATCTGCGATGGTACCGATGCGATTTCGACCACCCATTAAATAGAAGAGGTGAAGGAAGAGCCAAGTGGCCCAAGCTGGATAACCAGAAAATCTAATATTGCGCACTTCTACAACGGCTTTGTGGCGGCCGATTGTCGCCATGGAACCCTTATCTTTATATTTGAAATCTCGAAGTTCTAACCCTTTTTCGCGGCGCAGAATCTGCTCGGCAACAAATCTTCCTTGCTGCATTGCAACAGGTGCAACCATTGGCAAGAAACGGCCATCCTTAGCTTTCGCACCAGAAACATCTCCAACGCCCCAGATGTTTGGATAATTTGCTACAGCTAACGTTGGATAAACCTGCAAGCGATTTCCATCCATCGGAAGTGAGAGCTTCGCAATTACTGGTTCACCTTTAACGCCAGCAGCCCAAATTGTTACCTCAGCTGGAATTACCTCACCATTTGCCAAATTAATTTCAGCGCGCTTTACAGATTGAACTGCAGTATTTACTAAAACTTTAACGCCAAGTTTTTCAAGTGACTTCTTAGTTTTTTCAGATAGTGAGGGTGAGAAACTTGGAAGAAGTCTTGGACCTGCCTCAATTAACAGGACATCGATATGGCGAGCTGCATGCTTCTGATCATTCATAAGCGGTCCACGAACAAGTTCAGCAAGCGCCCCAGCCATTTCAACTCCAGTTGGCCCGCCGCCAACTACAACAATGGAGAGTCTGGTGTCATCTTCAAAACGACATAAATCCTCAAAGCGGCGCATTACTTCAGCGCGAATAGTTAGAGCTTCGTGGATTGATTTCATCCCAAGGGCATATTCACTTACACCAGGGGTACCAAAGTCAGCGGTGACTGAACCAACTGCAATTACTAAATGATCAAAGGGAAGAACTTCGCTGCTATCTAATTTAACA
>CAZFZK010000062.1:0-7524 GCA_964523605.1 uncultured Candidatus Planktophila sp.
AGCCAAAATAGTTACTTCATCGCCCGCATTTAACAGCGCGATATCGGTCAGTTCGCCGCGAACTACATAGCGACGTGGGTAATGGCGCAACAGATCATCAATGCTGACAATTCCAAAATTATCGGTCAGGACTTTTGCGGTGCGATCTCCGATCACATCTCGCGCTTTATTCTCCAGTCCGGCCATGGCGACATTCTCTCGTTTTTTCGCCGTACCCTGCCGTTCCTGAGCGTGATTCGCCTTAACAGGGGGTGGCAAGGTAACCTTTACTCCTGCCTGAAACGGCCTGGCTGTTTTGGCGCATTACCCGTTTAATAGTTATTAACCAATAAGGAGCACGACCATGGCAGCAAACTGCGATATCTGTGGCAAAGGCCCAAGCTTTGGAAACAAAGTTTCACACTCACAGGTAAAGACTCGTCGTCGCTGGAATCCAAATATTCAGCGTGTACGCACGCTTGTAGCTGGCGCAACTAAGCGTCAGAACGTTTGCACATCTTGCCTTAAGGCCGGCAAAGTAACTCGTTAATCTCTTTTTTTAATCGAAATGGCGCCAGGTATCTGGCGCTTTTTCATTTCCCCGAATAGTTAAGCCGCTTCCACTTTCAACCTGGCCGATTAACAATCCAGGTAAATCATTGCCAGTTGCCATGAAGACATGATCTTCACCGCCACCTAAGACCAAATCAGATATTGAAATTCCAATCTCTTGACTTAGCGACCTTAACTCAGCGAAATCAGCCGCTGCCTTAACTAGATTGAAATCAAGATTGAACTGCACGTTTGAGGCGGCTGACATTTGTTCGGCTTGTGTCATTAGCGAATCACTGACATCGCTCATTGCAGTTGCTCGAGCCAAATTTGCAGCGTAAGCGTAATTAAGAGTCGGAGCTCTAAAGGCTGCAACTGCGCGCTTAGCCGAATCGGATTCAACTGCTAAACCTTTTTCTAAAATTGTTAAACCGGCACGTGACCAACCTGGCAAGTTAGATAAATAAATCTGATCACCAACCTGTGCTCCAGAACGCAAGATTGGATCTACAACTTCACCAAGTGCAGTAATTGCAATCGTCACTGCTGCGCCTTTAGCCAAATCTCCCCCGACCACGGCTGCGCCAACTAAGTTAGCTTCGGAGGTAATTCCTTTAGCTAGTTTCTCAATCCATTCCATATCTTCATTTCCAGTTAACGAAACAGCTACCACTAGGAAAGTTGGTTTAGCGCCCATGCTAAAGACATCGGCTAAATTTGCCGCCGTAATTTTTCGACCAATCTCAAACGGACTCGACCATTCGAGACGGAAATGAACCCCTTCGACCGCCATATCAGTTGTAATTACAGTTCGGTCGCTAGTGCGAATAACGGCAGCGTCATCGCCGATGCCTACTTCTAGATTTGGGTGACTGCTCGCGAAAACTTGCGCCAATAGCGCTATTACTTCGCTCTCAGTAAATGCCATGCGGTGATTCTATTGCCATCAGATATCCACTAGAGAATTAGCGCTCTAATGCGCTACCTTTATCACTTAGTTGAACGCAATAAGGAGACCAAAATGTCAGTACAGGCATACATCTTGATTCAGACCGAAGTTGGAAAAGCAGACAGTGTCGCTAAGTCCGTTTCGGCAATTGCTGGCGTAACTCTGGCTGAAGGTGTTACTGGTCCTTACGATGTAATCATGCGCGCAGAAGCGCCAAGCATGGAAGATTTTGGTCGCATGATTCTTTCTAAGGTGCAGGGCGTTGCGGGTATTACTCGTACTTTGACTTGCCCGGTAACTTCTTACTAAATCGAATCTGGCTAATTACCTAACGGCCCATTAGTTCGGCGCTGGGCGGTATCAATTAACGCCTGCACAATCTGCTCATAACTCTTTCCAGTAGCTGCCCACATCTTGGGAAAAACCGAAGTAGCAGTAAATCCAGGCATAGTGTTTATTTCATTAATCACGATTTCGCCTGCATTTGTATAAAAGAAATCCACTCGAGCTAAACCACTACAGCCAAGAGATGTAAACGCGTCAAGTGAGGCCGCACGAATAGCCTCGCTTGCACTTGCTGGAATATCAGCTGGAATAATAATTTCAGTTGCGCCATCTAAATACTTTGCTTCGAAATCATAGAACTCAAACTTTGAATCAATCTTAATTTGGCCAACTTTAGAAGCTTGTGGTTTGCCATCTATTTCTAACACTGCGCATTCGATTTCTAAACCAACTACAGCACTTTCTACCATTGCTTTCGGATCAAACCGGTGTGCCTCGGTAATTGCACTCGCTAATTGGTCGGCGGTTTTAACTTTAGTTGTTCCGCGACTCGAGCCACCGCGTGCTGGCTTAACAAAAAGCGGATAGCCAAGCGCATCAGCTCTATTCTGCCAATCTGATTTGTTGGCACTCCACTGCGTTGCAGTAACTGTAAATCCATCGGCAACTTTTAAGCCATGTGCGGCAAAAATTGGTTTGGCAAAAGATTTATCCATGGCAACAGCTGATGCCAATACCCCGCTGCCAACGTAGGCTATGTCGGCGCTTTCAAAGAAACCTTGAATCGAACCGTCCTCGCCATAAGGGCCATGCAGAGTTGGGAAAACTACGTCGACGTTAAGCGCCTTTCCATCAAAGCTAAATCCAGCAACATCTGCCACCACAGTCGGTGCACTACTTGGGACCTCAGGCAATTTTCCATCGACAATGTTTAAGTTGTGAGTTTGTGGAACTAAAACCCACTTGCCCTCTTTGGTAATGCCAATTAGTAAAACGTCATACTTTGTGCGATCAATCGCGGTTAAGACTCCCCCGGCCGATAAGCAGGAAATCTCGTGTTCAGAGCTGCGACCACCGAATACGATCGCGATTGTCTCTTTACTCATTTAATGAAGTTTTCTGACTCAGTACTAATCTTCATTAAGCGGTCCATCGCCTCTTGCGGGTTTAATAGACCTTTAATCAAATCGGCTACTGCTTCGATAATTGGCACTTCTACGCCGACGCGGTGAGCAACTTCAATAACCGCACTTGCTGAGGCAACGCCTTCGACAGTGCGCGAGAAATGTTTGCGGGCATTCTCGTAACTTCCATCGCGACCAATTGCTTCACCAAATGTGCGGTTACGCGAAAGCGGTGAACCGCAAGTTGCTACTAAGTCGCCCATGCCAGCTAAGCCTGCTGCTGTCAAAGGTTCCGAGCCGTGGGCTGCACAAAGTCGAGCAACTTCATTTAGTCCACGAGTAATGATCATGGCTTGAGTATTTTCACCTAGACCTAATCCGATTGCGATACCAACTGCCAATGCGATTACATTCTTAACTGCACCCGCTAATTCGCAACCCATCACATCGGTTGAGGTGTAGACCCGGTAGTACTTAGCTCTAAATATCTCTTGCAACTCTTTAGCCAGCTCTGCTGATTGCGATGCAACAACGGCTGCTGCTGGTTGACGTAATATCAATTCATCGGCCAAGTTTGGGCCAGTAATAACTGCAATTTTACGATTGGGCAAGATTTCCTCGATGATTTCACTCATACGCATCTGAGTCGAAATCTCAATACCTTTTAACGTACTGATAATTACTTCGTCGCCTTTAAACAATGATTTTAGTTCAGTCAATTTCTCGCGCAAACTCTGGGCAGGTATAGCCAAGACAATATATTTCGAGTGAGCAAACGCTTCATTGATATCGCTAGTTGCCTTAAGTGACTCAGGCAAGACTTGGCTACCTAAATATTTTGTATTGGTATGGGCAGTGTTGATTTCAGCTACAACTTCTTCGCGGCGCCCCCAGATCAAGACATCATTAGCGCCATCGACTAGTACCTGCGCCATGGTGCTGCCCCATGCGCCTGCACCTAAAACCGCAATTTTCGCCATTACTTGCTCTTCTTCTTAAAGTTACCGGTGCGAGGTAGGGCAGAATTATGTGGATCAAAAATTTCGGCCGGGCGCTTTTCGCCACGCAGCTCTTCTAAAATCGAAGTAATAGCCGACATCGCATATGCAGTTGCCTCAGCCATTGCTTCAGGATCCCCTTCTTTGCCGTACCACTTACTAAAATCTAGTGGTGCGCCAGCCTTAACCTGCAATTTCGTGCGTGGAAACAACTTAAATTTCTTGCTGTAGGCAGGCAAAACTGCTTGAGCGCCCCATTGTGCAACTGGAATTACTGGGGCTTTCGACATGACGGCTAATCGGGCTAAACCGGTCTTGGCAACCATCGGCCAAGAATTAGCATCACGGGTTAACGTGCCCTCAGGATAAACACCGAGCATGTGCCCTGCTTTTAAGAAAGCTTGGGCATGAACAAGTGCGGCCCCGGCGTCTTTAGTTTCACGTTCTACTGGAACTTGCCCTGCTTTGCGCAAAACAAATCCAACTATCGGAACTCTAAATACCGAAGCTTTGCCTAGAAATCTTGGAGCACGGCCATTCTTATAAAGGAAGTGCGCAAAAACTAACGGATCAAAATAAGAGATGTGATTACAGCAAACAATGACTGGACCACTCTTCGGAATATTATTTGCGCCTTGCCAGTCGTGCTTAGAAACTAAATTGATTAAAGGAATTATTAACCGACTTGCAATTGCAAATGAAGCGTTGTTTCCAAGTGGTTTACCTTTTGGAGGCGCATAAGAAATATTAAGTTGCGCACTTTCCATAGGCGTTATCTTAGTTTAAAAAGGAATAAAAAACGGGGCTGCCTCGAAAGGCAGCCCCGTTAATTTATTTCTAAATTACTTCTTCTTTTTCTTTGCTGCTGGCTTCTTCTTTGCAGGAGCCTTCTTAGCAACCTTCTTCGCTGCTGGCTTCTTAGCTGCAGCCTTCTTCTTTGCAGGAGCCTTCTTAACAGCCTTCTTCGCTGCTGGCTTTGCAACTGGCTTTGCTACAACTACGACTGGCTTTGGAGCTGGTCCTAGCTTGCGCTCGCCTGAGATTGCATCCTTAAGACCCTTTGCAGGTAAGAAGCGAGGCTTCTTCATTGCTTTGATCTTGATTGTCTCGCCAGTAAATGGGTTACGACCCATACGTGCTTTGCGATCAACCTTCTTGAACTTGCCGAAGTCATTGATCATGACGTCTTCGCCAGCAACCATGTTGCGAACGATTGTGTCAAAAATAATGTCTACTGCGTGTGAAGCTTCTTTCTTGCTGCCGTTGAAGTGTGGGGCCAACGCGGCAATGAATTGTGCCTTATTCATTTAAAATCCCCTTATTTACGCTAAAAGTTAAGCAATTGCCTAACGCACTCGCAAAGTTACGCAGAACAATGGGGTGAGTCCAACATAGATGAGGGCGTGTCGCGAAAATAATTTTTCTCAAAACCCGTGAAAAACCCATTAATTATGCGTAAAAAACTCTGAATTAGAACTTTAGAGTTTTACTTGAACTCTGTAACCCCGTGCCAAATGAGCGTCAAAACCAGCGTAATTAGCCCCTTTTAAGTGCGAATTGGAAGTGTCTTAGGTTTGTGAGCGGCTCGCTTAGCCTCGAAAGTATCGATGAAATCGCTATTTGCCAGCGTTAAACCGATGTCATCAAGACCCTCCATTAAGCGCCAACGCACATAATCATCAATCTCAAATTCGATGGTTTGGTCACCATAGGAAACCGTCTTGGCTTCTAAATTAACTGTGATTGCCAGAGCTGGATTAGCTTCGATTGCCACCCAAAGATCTTCTACTTCGTTTTGGCTAAGCAGAATTGTTAGCAAGCCACCTTTTTGCGAATTGCCCCGGAAAATATCGGCAAATCGCGACGAGATAACCACTTTGAAGCCGTAGTTCTGTAGCGCCCACACTGCATGTTCGCGAGAAGAACCAGTACCAAAGTCAGCACCTGCCACCAAAATTGTGCCGTTCTTAAATTCTGGTTGATTCAAGACGAAATCTGGATCGCTTCGCCAAGCCGCAAAGAGTCCATCTTCGAAACCGCTACGGGTAACGCGCTTTAAGTAAACCGCTGGAATGATTTGGTCGGTATCAACATTGCTGCGACGAAGTGGTACACCAGTACCTACATGAGTAACAAATTTATCCATTTTGATTTCTCCTTATAGATCCGCTGGTGATGAAAGAGTTCCGCGAAGTGCGGTAGCTGCTGCAACCAATGGGCTAACCAAGTGGGTGCGACCACCCTTACCTTGACGACCTTCGAAGTTACGATTTGAAGTGGAAGCTGAACGCTCTTCTGGTTTCAATTGATCTGGATTCATACCCAGACACATTGAGCAACCAGCGTTGCGCCATTCGGCACCTGCATCAATAAAGACTTTATCTAGCCCCTCAGCTTCTGCTTGCAGACGAACGCGCGCACTACCAGGCACAACTAGCATGCGAAGTGAAGTTGAAATCTTTTTGCCTTTAAGAATTTCAGCAGCAGCACGCAAATCTTCAATGCGACCATTAGTACAAGATCCCAAGAACACAGTGTCGATAGCTACGCTCTTCATTGGCTGACCTGCTGTTAAACCCATATAAACCAGGGCTCGCTCAGCTGCGCCACGTTCCTCAGCATCTGCAATGTCAGCGGGGTTAGGCACATTGTCATTCAAGAAAATTCCTTGCCCTGGGTTAGTTCCCCAAGTTACAAATGGCTCTAATTGATCAGCATCTAGATCTACTTCAACATCGAATTTGGCATCGGCATCTGTAAATAGCGTCTTCCAATAAGAAACAGCCGCATCGAAATCTTCTGGTGCATGTGGCTTGTTCTTGATGTAAGCAAAAGTTGTCTCATCTGGTGCGATCAAGCCGGCACGTGCACCAGCTTCAATCGACATGTTACAAATGGTCATGCGTGCTTCCATTGAAAGTTCGCGAATAGCTTCGCCACGATATTCAATTACATAACCTTGACCGCCGCCGGTACCGATCTTGGCGATGATTGCCAAGATGATGTCCTTGCTAGTTACGCCAGGCTTTAATTTTCCATCGACATTAATTGCCATCGTCTTTGGACGTTGCAGAGGAAGCGTTTGAGTCGCCAGCACGTGTTCTACTTCGCTGGTACCAATACCAAAAGCTAACGCACCGAATGCACCATGAGTTGAGGTATGTGAGTCACCGCAAACAATTGTTAATCCAGGTTGCGTTAAACCTAATTGTGGTCCAACTACGTGCACGATTCCTTGCTCGGCATCACCCAATGAGTGAATGCGAACACCAAATTCTGCGCAGTTTGCGCGCAAGGTATCGACTTGTAGCTTGGAGACAGGGTCTGCAATCGGCAGATTAATGTTCTGAGTTGGCACATTATGATCTTCAGTTGCAATAGTTAGATCTGGGCGACGAACTTTGCGATTGCTTAAACGCAAACCATCGAATGCCTGTGGGCTAGTTACCTCATGAATTAAATGTAGGTCGATATAGATCAGGTCTGGTTCGCCCTCTTTCGCGCGCACCACATGTTCTTGCCAGATCTTCTCAGCTAGCGTCTTTCCCATAACAACTCCTAAATATCCTAAAAACTGGCATCTCATTAAATGGGATGCTAATATCAGTGCGTGGACAAGAAGAATAGCGGAGTCGGC
>CAZFZK010000063.1:0-5882 GCA_964523605.1 uncultured Candidatus Planktophila sp.
TTTTACTTTTGATGGTCTGCAACCAGGGACTTCATACACATTCGCAGTGACTGCAACGAATGCAATTGGAACATCAGCGGCTGCTTCCTCAAACTCCGTTACAACTACACCGTTAACTGTTGCATCTCTGTCCGCACTTTCATTCGTAGACGATGGCACTGGCACGGGTGGCAAAATCGTGTGGACAGGTAAGAATATCGATGCAGTGCTCTATACGGGTTCTGCCGCTTACTATCCAGGTCCATATAACTACGGAGCTTTTACCAGTGGTTGGAATGGTCGTATCCGTAATTTGACTGCTGACACTTCCTACACAGTCTCTATATATGCGATTAGCGCAGATGGAGTTGGCGAATCTAAGTCACTTACCTTTAAAACTAGTGCGACTTTGCCAGCACTTGCAGGAGCAAAGAGTGCGACTATTTCGCAGGCAGATCAAATGGCAGCACAGTTGCCTAAGTTATTTACCTGGATCAATGAGAATGTCTTTGTTGATGGCGAAGGCGATCGTATGAAGACAGCGCTCAATAAGTTCGATGCAGTTAAGGTTCCAACAAGTAGTGCCTACCTAAAGCTACCTAATCCAACTGTTCTAACAGTGTCTGCCACTTCTTCAACACCTGCTGTCTGCAAAGTTGAAGCACAAGTAACAGTTCACTCAATTGCAGCGGGTACTTGCACGATTTCCTACACAGTTTCAGGTGCTTCAAGGGCGCCGGCAACGCTGGTGAAGGACTTTGTCTTTAAGAAGTTCGCGAAGTAAAAGTTACTTAAAGTAGTTTTGTTATTCAGAAAGTAGTTTTTAGAAACGAACAAGTTACTCATATAGTCGTTGCATAGCTATACACATTCGTGACATAAAGAACCCCTCGAGATTAAAAGCCCGAGGGGTTCTTTATGTCAGACTCCAGAGTTACCCGAAGTCGCCGTTGTCGCGGCGACTTCGGTTTTTTCTCGACAAATACTTAGCCTAAATGTTCACATTTTCTAAACATCCACAGAGTTGCTGGAGCTAGTTTTTGTGGCTAAATCGCTTACTACCTTCGCCATATGTCTGAAGCCACTATTGATGCGACGAATGTGTTTGGGCAGTTAAGTGATTTCATTGACGATCCAACAGTTGAAGAGATCTGGATTAATTCGCCTGAACGCATTTTTATAGCGCGAAATGGCCGTTCTGAGCTGACCATGTTGTTGCTAAGTGCCGAGCAAGTACGCAATCTTGTTGAGCGATTATTACTTTGGAGTGGGCGTCGATTAGACCTTTCGGTGCCATTTGTCGATGCCCGGCTGCCTGATGGTTCACGTTTACATGTAGCAATCCCTGAAATTACTGCGGCAAATTGGGCAGTAAATATTCGCAAACACTTAATGCAGAAGATTTCGATTGGTCAGTTAGCTGATCGAGGTGTGATGACAACAGAGATGGCTGAATTATTACGCCGCGCAGTTGCTGCAGGGCTAAACATTTTGGTGAGCGGCGGAACACAAGCAGGCAAAACCACAATGCTCAATGCTCTAGTTTCTACGATTCCCGTTTCAGAACGCGTGATAACAATCGAAGAAGTCTTTGAGCTAGCACCGCAGTTGCCCGATGTGATTGCAATGCAAACTAGAGGTGCGAATTTGCAAGGTGAGGGCGAAATCTCGTTACGTCGCTTAATCAAAGAGTCTTTACGTATGCGCCCATCTCGCATAATTGTCGGCGAAGTTCGTGAATCTGAGGCTCTTGATTTACTTATTGCACTTAATTCAGGCTTGCCTGGCATGGGAACACTTCATGCCAACTCAGCACGCGACGCAGTCGCAAAATTACAAATCTTGCCGCTATTAGCTGGTGAAAACATTTCGCATCGCTTTATTTCTCCAACTATTGCTAGCGCCATTGATTTAATTGTTCACGTTTGCCTAGATCGCAATGGCATTAGACGAGTAAGTGAGATTGCAGTTGTTACAGGTCGAGTCGAGGGTCTTTCTCCTGAAGTGGACTCGCTCTTCACTTGGAATTTCGATACAGCCAGTTATGTGCGCGGGTTAGGGTCATTGCCGCACCCGGAACGATTTGCCCGCCTTGATTCTGAATTGGTAAAGCAATGAAAGTAAAGATGCATACTTCCAAGACAATGCCGAATAGAGCGCTGACTAACAATGCCTTAGCTAATAAAAATCTGCAGAACAAAGTGCTGACACGCAAAGCGCTGACACACAAAGCGGTCAACGGTCTATCGCCAAAGTGGCGAAATATAGCCATTTCCTTGGCAATCGGCGCTGCTACCGGTTTTGCTATCACGGCACTTAGTTCCTCAGTTCCTATCGCTATGGCCTTTGCGACTATGGGCGGGGTGATTACATTTACCTTTTTGGTTTCCTCAGCAAAACGGCGTGAAACTAAATTCGAATTGCTTTGGCCCGATGTGGTTGATCATCTAATTACTGGAATTCAATCCGGCATGTCTCTTGTTGAGTCATTGTCACAACTAGCAGATCGCGGCCCCCGAGAATTAGCACCATACTTCGCCGAATTTAATCGGCAGATACGTAAGAGCGGTGATTTCAATGTGGCGGTAACTTGGTTACAAAGCCAGTTCTCACATTATGCAAGTGATCAGATCTTTGAGGCGATAATCCTGTCTCGCTCACTTGGTGGAACACACTTACTGCAGATTCTGCGAATGGTGGGCGATTTCATTCGCCAAGATCTAGCTCTTCGCAAAGAGATCGAAGTCAAACATGGCTGGATCAAGAATTCGGCACACTTATCCGCAGCCGCTCCTTGGTTACTTTTACTCTTACTTTCCACCCAACCTGCCACAGCTAACGCGTATGCAACTAGTACCGGCGCCGTAATTCTGGTAACTGGCATTTTCATGACTGCAATTGCGTATCTCTGGATGAACAAATTAGGAGCACTGCCAAAGCCACCACGAGTATTTGGATCTAAGAATCAAAGTCATATTTCAAATATGCCGATAGGTGTCTAAATGAACGCTCTTTTTCTTTCAGTCGGACTCTCGGTGACAGCGGCTTACTTACTTATCGCAACAGATCGTGGTTCTGAAGCGAAAAATCTCAAACTTAGTCAGGCTAAATATCGGAAGTTGTTGGCCGAATCTGAAGATCGCAGTAAGTTGCGAGATCGCTTACTTGAATTGAATCGCACTGGTACGCATGAATATTTGGAGTTTAGAAGCAGCCAAATCTCTACCTCGCTCCTAGTTTTCTTAGTCGCAGCGCTATTGGTCTGGGTTAAGAGCGCATCGTTGATCATCGCACTTTTTATAGGATTTTTGACAGCTGCTACAACTTTCGTTGTAATCGATCGCAACTTAACCAAGTTAGTAGTAAAGCGCAGGGATCAGATGGATGCTGAATTTCCAGCACTTATCGAGATGCTGACGTTATCAATCTCAGCCGGGCAAACTCCGTTAAATGCGATGGCAGCGATATCGGCTCGATCTGATTGCGAACTTGCCAAAGAATTTGGGGCGGTCACTAAAGATGTAATTGCAGGTGCACCATTTCACATCGCACTCGACGCTATGGGCCGACGAATTAAGTCGGTAACTATTCGCAGATTCATCGATGCCATGATCACTGCGATGTTACGAGGCGCTCCAATAGTTGAATTGTTGCAACGACATGCGCAGGAATCACGGACAGCACATCGAAATCAAATTATGGCCGCAGCGGGTAAAGCCGAAATTTCAATGATGATCCCAGTTGTATTTCTTATTTTGCCAGTGTCGATGCTTTTTGCACTCTGGCCATCGTTATCAAATCTCAATGGATTTATGTAAACGAAGTAATCCGTCAACCAAGGCAACGCGAAAGAGGAAAAATGAAAAGCATGACTGAAGGAAATGAAACAAGTGCGGTCGAGAACTCTGCGGTAAATAAAACAAGTGCGGTCGAGAACTCTGAAGTAAGTGAGACTAATGCAGTTAAGAGAACCGAAGTAGCAGTAAAGCCGAAAGAATTCATTGCAATGAGAATGTTAAGCAGCGTTGAATCTGCGATGACCAAGGCAGCGATTGCGGCTAGCCGCAGAATCAATCGTTTGCGCGACTTTGATGTTGTTGCAAAAGTTAAAGAAGAGCGCGGAGATGTGCCAGGTTGGGTGTTAGTGGTTTTGATGACAACTGGTTTAGTTACCGCAATCTGGACAATCGCAGCTCCTCGATTAACAACTATCTTGAAGAACTCACTTGATGCGATGAACGGTATTCGGTAGTGGTTTTCTGGCTGTCAATGTGCTTAAACGGCGCTCGGTAATGGTCATATCGCTACTTTCAGGGTTGCCTCCTAAACCGCGAGGTAAGCGTTGGCTCCGTAGTGCATGGCAACTTCATTTCCTTGAGAAACGAAAGCGGAATACTCTAAAAATCAGACGCAAACGTGATTTGGCTGATTTTGCTCGAAAGCTGAGAGAGGAACGCGGGAGCGTTGAGAGCGCTCTTGTTGTTATTCCGTTGATGACCTTGTTTCTGATTTCATTTCAATTGGTTTTAACTATAAACAATCGCAATATTGAAGCCGCCTATGCCCAAAGTTCTGCAACGCATAGTGCAATCACTGGCCGCTTTGAGAGCGGGGATAAGATCGTTAATTGGAACTCAGCAGATTCCCTTCATGACTTAAAGGCAGTGGTTTCAACTCACAATCAAAACCTGCCAAACCTGGTGCCGTTCTTAGGTAGCAAAGATCGCACGACAAGCGTTCATGGCTTTTCGATATTAGAAAACCAGAGCTAGCAATTGTGAAGCCAGAAAATAGCCTGAGATTAAAGAAAGTTCCTTCAGGACTACTGACAAAATTTAAAGATGAAAGCGGAAGCGCCATTCTTGAGTTTGTGGCCATAGCTCTACCGCTTTTTGTACCAGTTATTATCTTTCTTTCTAGTTTTGCCACAGCTAGTAATGATGAATTTATCGTGCGCACACTTGCTCGCGAAACTGTTCGTGCTTACATCCTGAGCAATAATGATTTAACTGCGACCATAAATGCTCGGAATACAATGGAAACAGGCGCTCGTGAACTTGGGCTAGATCCAAATCGGACAGACGACCTTCATTTCTCTATAGATTGTGCGGGCATCTTCTGCATCTCACCGGATAACAAAGTAGAAGTGACAATTACGCTAAGGAGTAAAGATGGAAAACGCATAATTACTGCCACGGCGCGAGAAACTGTTTCACCTTGGATTTAATTCGACTCATTAATCTAAACTGGCAACATTTCCGCCTTAATCTAAACTGGCAACATTCTCGCCTTAATCTAAACTGGAAACATTCTCGCCTTAATCCAAACTGGCAACATTCTTGCTTTGATCGAAACTGGGTGCGCACCCGACTTCAGAACGAAGAAGGTTCAATTTCGGTTTTAGTCTTTGGTCTATTCGCAGTCGTACTTCTATCTGGCGTCGTTCTTACTGACATTTCAGCAATAATTGTTGCCCAACGCTCTTTGGTGCAAGCAACCGAATCGGCGGCTCAGAGCGCAGCACATGCGCTGGATTTAGATACTTACTACCAAGGCAAGCATTCCGCGTTATCGTTTTTAGCTAGTGATGCAAGCCCAGTGATTCCAATTGATTGCACTGCGGCAAATAAGCGAGCCATTGAAACTTTGGCCGATATTGCAAATACATCGGCTAGCACTCCAGGTGAAATGGGAAATAGTTCCCAAGGGTTTTGGCAGAGGTCGGCATTCCCTACATCAAGTAAAAAGTTACTGCGCCCCGAGCTATCCAATATTCGGATCAGCGAGTTTCAATGTAATGGGACCGAAGTACTTATTACCGCGTCTGCAAAAGCTTGGCTACCGATTTCACTTTCACTCTTCTCCTTTGAAAGTATTGAGCTTTCAGCTTCTGCTGGAACTAC
>CAZFZK010000063.1:5982-7472 GCA_964523605.1 uncultured Candidatus Planktophila sp.
ATCGAGAAGGTATTAGACCTTCCTAAATTGCGCGCATCTGCAATAGAACTAGAGGCCGCAGCCGGAGTTCCTGATCTGTGGGATGACCCAGATAATGCGCAAAAAGTAACTAGTCGCTTATCTCGCGTGCAATCGACGATTGGCCGCCTTGAAGGACTGCGTCGTCGCGTTGAAGATCTGCCGATTTTGCTAGAACTAGCAAATGCTGAAGATGATGAAAGCGCACTTGCTGACGCGGGTGCTGAACTGGATTCGGTTAAGAAAGCAATTGGCGAATTAGAAGTTCAAACACTATTAAATGGCGAGTATGACGAGCGCGATGCATTGGTAACGATCCGCTCGGAAGCTGGCGGAGTTGAAGCTGCCGACTGGGCTGAGATGTTGATGCGTATGTACTTGCGATATTGCGAACGCCATAATCTAAAAGTAGATGTGCTTGAAACTTCCTACGCTGAAGAGGCGGGAATTAAATCAACTACGTTTCGAGTTTCTTCACCATATGCATATGGCACTTTGTCAGTTGAACAAGGCACCCATCGCTTAGTTCGTATTTCACCATTTGATAGTCAATCACGTCGCCACACTTCATTTGCTGGCGTTGAAATTGTGCCGGTAGTTGAACAGAGCGATGCGATTGAAATTGATGAAAAAGAAATTCGAGTAGATGTTTATCGCTCATCTGGCCCAGGTGGTCAAGGTGTTAACACAACTGATTCTGCAGTTCGATTGACACATATTCCAACCGGCATTGTGGTTTCCTGTCAGAACGAACGTTCACAGATTCAGAACAAAGCAACTGCAATGGCAGTTCTGCAATCTAAATTACTTGAACGACGTCGCCAAGAAGAGCAAGCAAAAATCAATGCGCTAAAAGGCGATAATTCAGGCTCTTGGGGTAACCAGATGCGTTCATATGTTTTGGCCCCGTATCAAATGGTTAAAGATTTGCGCACTGATTTTGAAACGGGAAACACCAGCGCAGTATTAAATGGCGAAATCGACGAATTTATCGAAGCCGGAATTCGCTGGCGTCGCAGCAATTAAATCTCGGGCACAGGCGTCGCAGCAGTTAATAAACGTCAAACGAAGCAGATTTATCGGCTAACCCGCCTGTATCGATTTTGGTAGATGTTCTACAAAACAATAAATAGTTGATTAATACTGGAGAGATTTGCGAACCATTTCCTGGCTAATTCCCGATTCTCAGCGTGATTTCACAGCCAAAAAGCGCGTTAGAGAGCCCGATTTGTGCTGCTTTTACCTAAACTAAGACAGTTAAGGCAGGCGCGCGCTCATAGTGTGCCAGCTCAAGAGAAGTGTTCGTCGAATGCAGGGAGTTGAAATTGATTCGCTTAGAGAAGGTCAGCAAGACCTATCCAGGAATGGATCGAGCGGCGCTAGAAAACGTGGACTTGGAAATCACCAAGGGCGAGTTCGTTTTCTTGGTCGGTCTTTCTGGTTCCGGTAAATCAACATTCTTGCGTTTGATT
>CAZFZK010000064.1:0-7296 GCA_964523605.1 uncultured Candidatus Planktophila sp.
AAGGCGATTTGATCTTGGAAATCGGCTATGCCGCCGACTGTGACGATTCGTTGCGAGCAAAGATTAAGGGATTTACCGGTACTGACTTTATTCAGACCGATCCGACTGAAGTTATCGATGGCGTGATTCTCTGGTGGCGCGATGGCGATGGCGACTTAATTGATGAATTAATGGATGCCCTCACTTTTCTTTCTGAGACTGGTCCGATTTGGGTAATGACGCCGAAGATGGGTCGTGCAAATTATGTGGAAGCAAGTGAAATCCAAGATGCTGCCCCGATCGCTGGGTTAAGCGTTACCTCAACCATTGCAGTTGCCACAGATTGGACTGCAACTCGTCTAGTGGCACGCAAAGCTAGCAAACGGTAGATTCCGCGTCATGACTACGACATTAGTAATTGGCCAACCCGCCCCTGATTTTGAATTAGTAAATCACCACGGCGAAAAAGTTACGCTCTCATCATTTCAAGGAAAGCAAAACGTTGTTTTAGTTTTCTATCCATTCGCATTTTCTGGAACATGTACCGGCGAACTTTGCGCATTGCGTGATGATATTTCTGCTTTTCAAAATGATGATGTACAAGTACTTGGTATCGCATGCGACCCAATGTATTCAGCGCGCGCATTTGCAGAGGCCGAAGGTTATACATTTCCAATCCTCGCTGACTTCTGGCCACATGGTGAAGTTTCAAAGCGATATGGCGTTTTCTTTGAAGAACGCGGATTTTCAACTCGCGGCACATTCATCATCGATAAGAGCGGAATTCTGCGCTGGCAGGTCGTAAATGGCCCAGGTGAAGCGCGTAATGCAGCTGATTACAAGGCGGCATTAGCAAGCCTTTAGTTAGGTTAGACTTACGCATCTGGTTTCGGCCAGATATGTAAGTTCCGGGTGCTTAGCTCAGTGGTAGAGCGTCTCGTTTACACCGAGAATGTCGGGGGTTCGAAACCCTCAGCGCCCACCAGTTCCACTTCATAAAACTACATATCTAATCTAAGTTAGCTTTCAAATTTAATTCGAAAGCGCAGATAGGGAAGGCGTTATGAAAGCTAGCCCGAGCGATCAAAGACAGATTTTAGATATCCAACGCCACGACTTAGCTCTAACAGCTCTAGCGCACAAACTTGCCACTCTCCCCGAAATTGCTTCCCTAAACGCTGCCACAGTTAAATCAAATAACACTCGCGATTTACGGATCGGCGCCGAGACCGAGTTAAGCGATGTTAACCGCGAATTAAAACGAGCCGAAGCCGATGTTGAGCAAGTTGTAACAAGGCTACAAAAAGATGAAGCTCGCCTAAATTCCGGGACTGGTTCTCCTAAAGAACTTGAATCATTACAGCACGAGGTAGTTTCACTAAATGCACGTCGCGCTGAACTTGAAGAAGTCGAACTTGAAGTTATGTTGCGCGTAGATGGCATCAAATCTCGCATTGATGAACTAAAAGCACTCGAAGCAACGCTTGCAACTGAAATCGCCGAATTAGCTGATCGCAAAAATGTGGCAACTCTGGCGCTTGAATCTGAGAGTGCTCAACTTGTAACTGAACGTGCAGCAACTGTTGCCTCCGTTGATAAAGCGCTTTACGATCTTTACGAAAAGATTCGCAGTGGCGGCGGTGCTGGAGCAGCTGCACTTTTAGGTGGGCAATGTCTCGGTTGTAACTTGTCGATCAATGCGATTGATTTAAAGCGCATGCTCGAGTCGGCCGAAGATGAAGTAATTCGCTGCGAAGAGTGCCGTTGCATCTTGGTGCGCGGGGTTTAATTCAATGGCTCGTCACTTTAAATTAACAGCCGATGGTGGTTCACGCGGTAATCCTGGACCAGCTGGTTTTGGCGCAGTGGTTTCCGAAAACGGCCACATCATCGCCGAGATCTACGAGTTCATTGGGACTGCGACAAATAATGTTGCTGAATATGGCGGATTAATTGCTGGCTTAAAAGCCATTCATGATTTAGATGATCAGGCAACAGTTGATGTGTGCATGGATAGCAAATTAGTTGTTGAGCAGATGTCAGGCCGCTGGCAGATTAAGCATGCCGATATGCGCAAGTTAGCCCAGAACGCCCGCGAAGCGCATTCGCCATCACTAGTTAAATACTCCTGGATCCCACGTGATGAAAACTCGCACGCAGATCGCTTGGCTAATAAGGCACTTGATGCGCAAAGCAGTGGTCACGATAAAAGTGAACCGGTTGCACCCAGGCAATTAAATTATCTAACAGAGCGCTTAAAGTCTGAGGAAAAACCAACAGTTCTACATTTGATTCGTCATGGCGAAACAGTTTTAACACCAGGCCGTAAGTTTTCTGGTGTCGGTCCATTAAACCCAGTGCTAACTGACACTGGTCGTGCCCAAGCAAGTGCTGTTGCACAAGCCGCTACAAAACTTGGTGCTGAAGTTTTAATTGCCTCTCCGCTAAATCGAACCAAAGAGACTGCGGAAATAATTTCCCAAAGTATCGGACTAACAATTGATTTTGATGAGATTTGGTTTGAGATGGATTTCGGATACTGGGACGGACTTTCAGTAGATGAAGTCAAAGTTCAATATGCTGGTGACTACGAAAAATGGTTAACTGATTTAGCATTTAAGCCAGCCGGTGGTGAATCTTGGGAAGAGCTAGCGATTCGCGTTGAAGCGGCTCTTTCAAAAATTCTCTCAGAATATCCCGGCCAAACTGTCGCAGTAGTTACACATAATTGTGTGATCAAAACAGCTGTAGCAATCTGCCTCGGTGCGCCAATTGAATCTGTTTTTCATATGGATATTGGCCCCTGTTCAATTAATACTTTTTTGATGTGGCCATCTGATGGACTGCGCGCAATACGTGGAGTAAATCAACAAAGCAATTGAGAGTGCCCCTGTTTTCCTAGCGTGCCAAACGCTATTCTCGGCTAATGAGTTCAACATTAAATAGTGCCCGTATCTTGCATGCTGCAACCGGTTCGAATCTAACGGCTAAAGGTTGGGGTCAAGAAGCAGCACTTCGTATGTTGCATAACAATTTAGACCCAGCTGTTGCTGAACATCCAGAGAATTTAGTTGTCTACGGTGGCACGGGTAAAGCTGCCCGTAACTGGCCCGCATTTGATGCGATTGTAAAAAGCTTAACTAACTTAAAAGATGACGAAACCCTTTTGGTGCAGTCAGGAAAACCAGTTGGAGTATTTCAAACTCACGAATGGGCACCTCGAGTATTAATCGCTAATTCAAATTTGGTTGGCGATTGGGCAAATTGGCCAGAGTTTCGTCGGCTAGAACATTTAGGCCTAACAATGTATGGCCAGATGACAGCTGGATCCTGGATTTATATTGGAACCCAAGGAATTTTGCAGGGAACTTATGAAACTTTTGCAGCGGTTGCACGTAAAAGATTCGGTGGAACTTTGCAAGGAACCCTGACTCTAACCGGAGGTTGTGGTGGCATGGGTGGTGCGCAACCACTTGCAGTAACCATGAATGGTGGAGTTTGCCTAATTATTGATATTGATAAGACTCGTTTACAAAAACGTGTAGAAACTCGTTATTTAGATGAGATTGCCGACAATTTAGATGACGCAATTGCTCGAGTTCTAAAAGCTAAAAACTCAGGAGTTCCGCTTTCAGTCGGCTTAGTCGGCAATACCGCTGAGCTGTTTCCAAAGTTGCTCAACATGGATGTTCCAATTGACATTGTTACTGATCAAACTTCAGCACATGATCCGCTTGCATATATTCCAGCTGGAATTGATTATCACGATGCTGCTTCATTAGCTCAGGCAGATCCAATTGATTTCACTAAACGAGCACAAGCCTCGATGGCTAAACATGTTGAGGCAATGGTTGGCTTTATGGATAAAGGCGCTGAAGTTTTTGATTACGGAAATTCAATTCGTGACGAAGCGCGCCAAGGTGGCTTTAGTCGGGCGTTCGCATTTCCAGGATTCGTGCCTGCCTATATCAGACCACTTTTCTGCGAAGGAAAAGGCCCTTTCCGTTGGGTAGCACTTTCCGGAGATCCCAAAGATATCTATCGCACAGACAAGGCAGTTCTTGATCTATTCCCTGAAAATCAAGAACTAAACCGTTGGATCACTATGGCGCAAGAAAAAGTGGCTTTTCAAGGGTTGCCTGCTCGCATCTGTTGGTTAGGTTATGGCGAACGCGAAAAAGCTGGTTTAGCTTTTAATGATTTAGTTGCTCGTGGTGAAGTTTCAGCACCAATTGTGATTGGTCGAGATCATTTAGATTGCGGTTCAGTGGCATCTCCTTATCGCGAAACCGAAGCAATGCTCGATGGATCAGATGCAATTGCAGATTGGCCACTTTTAAATGCAATGGTAAATATCGCATCCGGTGCATCTTGGGTATCACTTCACCATGGTGGTGGTGTTGGCATGGGTCGTTCAATGCATGCCGGACAAGTTTCAGTTGCCGATGGTACAAAACTTGCTGCCCAGAAATTAGAACGAGTTTTAACAAATGATCCAGGCATGGGTGTTATTCGACATGCTGATGCTGGATATGAACACGCAATTACAACAGCAAAAGAACGCCATGTTCACGTACCGATGCTGGATATTGAATAAGAAATGTCTGATCTGTTAGTTACTGATATTGGCTGCCTGGTTACAAATGAGGCAACCTTTGATGGCACACCGCTTGGGATAATCAACGACGCCGCTATTGCAGTAACAAATGGAAAAGTTTCTTGGGTCGGCTCTCGTAGCGAAATAAAAGTGAACTACTACCAAAATTTAGTAAGCGCAAAAGGCAAAACAGTTATCCCTGGATTTGTCGACAGCCATAACCATTTGATTTTTGCCGGTGATCGAGCTGCTGAATTTTCAGCTCGCATGCAAGGTCAACCTTATGCAGCAGGAGGAATCAACTACACAGTTGAACAAACACGCAGTGCAAGCGAAGATCAGTTACGAGCCAATGCCGCAGCTCTAGTAATTGAAGGGCTATTGACTGGCACCACAACTGTTGAAATAAAATCTGGCTACGGTCTTTCGGTTGCAGATGAAGTACGAAGCTTGCAGATTGCTCGTGAGTTCACTGAGGAAACTACTTTTTTGGGTGCCCATGTTGTGCCAACTGAGTTCAAAAGTGCCCCAGATGATTATGTAGCAATGGTTTGCGGGCCAATGCTGGAAGCCGTTGCTCCATATTCAAAGTGGATCGATGTTTTCTGTGATCGCGGCGCATTTAGTCCAGATCAAACTCGCCAAATTCTAAGAGCCGGTATTGCCAAAGGTTTACTGCCTCGAATGCATGCCAATCAACTCGAGCCAGGCGAAGGAATCAAAGTGGGCGTTGAACTAGGCGCCGCATCAGTTGACCACATTTCACATTTTGATAGTTCTGATATTTCAGCTTTAGCTAATTCAAAGACGGTTGCCACATTCTTGCCAGGCGCTGAATTTTCCACCCGTAGTAAATACCCAGATGCCAGACCCATTTTTGCAGCCGGCATTAATGTCGCGATTGCTAGTGATTGCAACCCGGGCAGTTCTTACACAACTAATATGCCGTTAATGATTGCTTTAGCTGTTCGAGAGATGTTCTTTACTCCAGAGCAAGCACTTTGGTCGGCGACAAAAGGTGGCGCGATGGCGTTACGACGCGATGATGTTGGTCATTTAGCAGTTGGCGCAAAAGCTGACTTTTCAATTTTAAGTAGTAATTCCTATTTACATTTGGCATATCGGCCAGGTGTTAACTTAATAGAACAGGTATGGCGCAATGGCAACCAAGTCAGCTGATCAAATCACTGAAGTAGTTCTGGGAACTTCCGGATTAACTTTCGCTGAAGTTATTGCCGTCGCTCGCTTTGGCGCGAAAGTATCTATCGCCCCAGAGAGTGTTGCCGCGATCAATAGTTCTCGCAAGTACATCGAGGAATATGCCGCTGGAGGAATTCCGGTTTATGGCGTATCAACTGGTTTTGGCGCACTCGCTAATCGTCATATCGATGTTAAAGATCGTGCTCAATTACAAAAATCATTAATTCGTTCACATGCCGCAGGCGTTGGCCCGGCCGTTGAACGCGAAGTTGTGCGCGCACTTATTTTGTTGCGTTTGCGCACTATGGCATCTGGCCGCACAGGCGTACGATTAACAGTTGCTCAAACGTATTGCGACCTATTAAATGCCGGAATTACCCCCGTAGTACCTGAATTTGGCTCACTTGGCTGCAGTGGTGATTTAGCTCCGCTTTCACATTGCGCTCTAGCCCTTATGGGTGAAGGTCGCGTACATGATGCCAATGGCATCGAGATGGAAACTGCTAAAGCACTTGCAGCAGCTGGAATTAAGCCAATCGAGCTAGAAGCAAAAGAAGGCTTAGCGCTAATTAATGGTACCGACGGCATGCTTGGAATGTTAATTATGGCAATTAACGATTTAACTGAGCTGTGCACAGTCGCTGACATAACAACTGCCATGAGCATCGAAGGCTTGCTCGGTACTGATCGAGTATTTGCACCCGATCTACATTTCCCACTGCGTCCACAAGTTGGTCAAGCTCAAAGTGCGGCAAATATCTTTGCCATGTTAAAAGGTTCACCAATTGTGGCGTCACATCGCGAAAATGATTCTCGCGTGCAAGATGCTTACTCGCTGCGATGTGCCCCACAAGTTGCCGGCGCAGTTCGCGACACAATTGCGCACGCAGCAACTATTGCGACTCGTGAATTAGCAAGTGCAATTGATAACCCAGTTGTTTTGCTTGATGGTCGAGTTGAATCAAATGGTAATTTCCATGGCGCACCAGTTGGCTATGTTTTAGATTTTCTGGCCATTGCAGCTGCTGATCTAGGTTCGATAGCTGAACGTCGCACTGATCGCGCACTTGATCAAAATCGCTCAGCTGGCTTATCTCCATTCCTAGCAAATGACCCAGGTGTGGATTCAGGTTTAATGATTGCGCAATACACTCAAGCCGGTTTAGTTAGCGAGAACAAGCGCTTAGCAACACCGGCCAGCGTAGATTCAATTCCAAGTTCTGGAATGCAAGAAGACCATGTATCTATGGGCTGGTCGGCAGCTCGCAAATTGCGCAAAGTGATTGAGAATTTAAATCACATTTTGGCAATTGAATTAGTTACAGCGGCGCGTGCAATTGAGATGCGCACTGGCCTGCAACCAGCTGCGGCAACTGGGCGCGTAATAACTGAACTACGTAAAGTCGTTGGTGGCGTTGGCCCAGATCGCTTTTTATCGCCGGAACTTCAAGCTGCTAGCGCGCTAGTTGCATCGGGCGCGGTTGTTAGAGCTGCACGCGAAGTGGTTTCCGACCTTATTT
>CAZFZK010000065.1:0-7277 GCA_964523605.1 uncultured Candidatus Planktophila sp.
ATGACTGAAACGGACTTATTTATCTGGAACTGATTGCCAAGCCAAGGTTTGTTCTTGGCTCTGAAATCCTCCGCTCACTTATACAAAAGTCGAAAATTCGGTCACCACTGAACTATTTGGTTGTCTTCCCACAGAACTCCGGTGGTATCGCCAGCGTTAAATTCTCTAGTCGCTAACCAAAGTGCAGTTGCTGCGCCTTGCTCTGCACTGCGCGGTGCATCAGGGCCACCCATGTCGGTGCGGGAATGATTTGGGCACACTGCATCAACTAAAACTCCACGCGCACCTAAACCAGTTTCATGTGCAAGATTTCGCACAAATGCATTAACGCCAGCTTTGCTAATTCGATATGGCGCAAGACCGCCAGCATTTCCGGGGCCAGACATGCGACCTAAACATGCTGAATAAATAATGATGCGGCCATTTCGTGCTTCAGCCATTGCGGGTACTAAGCCATTAACAATTGTGAAAACGGAATCTAAATTTATCGCCATTACACGACGCCATTCGGCATCAGTTGTTTTCAACGTCTTTGACATCTTTTCACTCATGACGCCATGAGCCAGAATCATAATTTCAGGAGCAGGTTGTTGCTGCGCAATCAGTTCAACGGTTTGACGAGTTGCCGACATATCCTCTAGATCAACTGCATAGGTTGAGAACTTTTGATTTGGGTATTGGGTTTGCAGAGTTTGTTGAGTAAGCGATAAACGATCTGCGTCCTTTGCAATCATCACGATGTCATGGCCCAATGCAGCAAGAGATTTGGCATTTTCAAAGCCCAAACCTCTGCTTGCACCGGTAATAATTGCTAAAGCCATGAGTAAATCTTGCCCTAAATGTCTATTTTGTGAAGCCTGAAAATAATCCGGCTAAACCGTTTCTAAATAAAGTTTCAAACTTGCAACTTAAGAGGCAGAAACTATGGCGTAGGTATCGTTAAAAGGTTACATTTTCACTCATCTAAAGAACCTATCCCTAGACAGAGGAATCCCGATGGCTGCAAAAGTTCATGATTACACCGGTGAAATGACTTGGAAGCATGGAAAAACTTGGTATCGGGTAATTGGAGATTTAAAGTCTAATCAAACGCCGGTTGTTGTGCTCCATGGTGGCCCAGGTGCACCACATAACTATGTTTTGCCGATGGCACGATTGATTAATGCCACCGGTCGCCCAGTAATTGTCTACGACCAAATTGGTTGCGGAAAATCTAGTCTTCTAAAGAACAAGCCAGCATCCTTCTGGACAGTAGAGCTTTTTGAAGAAGAATTGAACTTGATGCTGAAAAAGTTGAAGATTTCAAATAAATATATTCTCGCCGGTCAGTCTTGGGGCGGAATTCTTTCTTTTGCTCATGCTGTTAAAAAGCCAAAAGGTTTAAAAGGTTTAATAATTGCCAACTCACTCGCTTCAGTTCCTAAATGGCTGCCAGAAATTCAACGCTTGGTATCTGAATTGCCTGCAGTACACAGAAAAGCAATTGCCACACATATGAAAACTGGGAAATATACGCATCCCGATTTTGTCGCCGCAAACGATTACTTCACTTCACAACATTTAGTTCGCATTCCGCCACCACAAGATGTGGTTGATGGTTTTGAGAAGTTAGGTAAAGACGCTCGTGTCTACGAAGCTATGTGGGGGCCGGTCGAATTTGCACCAATTGGTTCATTAAAAACTTGGGATGTTGAAAAATCATTGAAAAATATCAAAGTCCCAACGCTTCTCATCAATGGAAAATATGACGAAGTCACGCCAGCAACACAAAAACGTTTAGTCAAGAAGATTAAGGGCGCAGAATGGGTTTGTTTGCCCTTGAGTTCTCATTTAGCTTATGTTGAAGAACCTGCTGCGTGGCTAAATGCGGTTAGTGACTTCATGAAGCGCCGCAAAATCTAGTATCTGCCTATGGCAACTAAAGATCGCACTGGATATTTAACTTGGAAGCATGGCCGAACTTGGTTTCGAGTAATCGGAAACCTCAGATCAGGACGGACTCCAATTGTTGTAATGCATGGTGGGCCTGGTGGAACTCACGTTGGAGTTCTGACAATGGCGAAGCTACTAAACGCCTCAGGTCGCCCGGTGATTGTTTACGATCAAATTGGTTGCGGTAATTCAACTTCGCTAAAAGCCAAGCCAGCTAGTTTCTGGACGATTGAATTGTTCGAAGAAGAACTGACTCGACTCATTAAGCATCTTAAGATTCAAGATCGCTACATGCTCGCAGGTGCATCGTGGGGCGGAATGCTGGCGCTGAATTATGCAATCAAAAAACCAAAAGGTTTAAAGGGTTTAATCATTGCTAACTCGTTGCCATCAAGCCGTATGTGGGTACGCGAAACACGCAAGCTCGTGGCAAAGTTGCCAGCAAAACATCGCAATGCGATTTATAAATACGAGAAATTAGAGAAGTACAAAGCCAAGGAATATCTAGCTGCCAATGTTGAATTTGCTAAACGGCACATCAGACAGATTCCTCAACTCGTTGACTTTGCTCGCAAACCAAAATTCGGATTGCATGTTTACGAAGCCATGTGGGGACCAACCGAATTTACCGTGACAGGTACCCTTAAAGACTGGTCCGTTGAAAAAGAACTTCACCTAATTAAGGTGCCAACGTTTTTTATCAATGGTGACAAAGATGAAGCAACACCTGCAATGCATAGGTTTATGAAGGCGCGCGTTAAAGGTTCGGAGTACTACTGCATAAAAGGTGCGGCACACACTGCTCCGGCTGAAGCGCCCCTTGAGTGGATGCAGGTAACAGAGAAGTGGTTAACTACAAAAAAGCTTTAATTATTAGCCGTTAAGAGCTGCGACCTCTGCTGCATAAGCTTCACTCCATGCCAGATAAGCCTTTGATGCCTTTGTTGCCAATGGAGTTGCTTTAGTAATTGCCTTCGCATCGTTTTTCTGGATTCCAGCATTAAGTGCGGTAATTGCAGTTTTATATGCAGCGCAGGCTTTCTTTAGCATTGGGCCAGATTTTGGAAAACCCTCTGAAGGAACTAAGGCATCCATTTTGGCAACAGTTGCTAAAACAACTTTTGAACTCTTAGTTGCAGCAGTCTTGTATTTACTCCACTTGCTACCAAATGCCAAGGTAGGTGGCTTTGAAATTGCGGAGTCCCAAGCAACGGTAACTTTGGCGAATTCCTGAGCCAAGGTTGAAACTTGGGTTGAGTAATCAACATCGGCTTGTGTAGCACCGGCAGCCATGGCCGAATTAGGTGCAGTGATTGCCAGCGAAACAAGACCGATTACGAATAAAGCAATTGATTTCTTCTTGGTTACGGCACGCATTTTCCGACTCCTTAGGTAGCTACTTAAATAAATACCGTAAGAAGCCCTCAGTTTTATGCAGTTAGTTAGATCTGCACGCCGATGTATTTAGTTTGCAGGAACTCGTGAATTCCATCGAAGCCACCTTCGCGACCTAAACCAGATTGCTTAACGCCACCGAAAGGTGCGGCAGGGTCAGAAATAACACCCTTGTTGATCGCAACCATTCCTGATTCCATTGCCTCTGCTGTGCGAAGCGCACGAGCTAAGTCACTTGAGAATACGTAGCTAATTAGCCCGAATTCAGTGTCATTAGCCAGCGCAATACCCTCGGCATCGGTATCGAAAATGACGACTGGGGCAACTGGGCCAAAGATTTCATGCTTCAAAATTGGGTTGTCTTTAGCCACTGAAAGCACGGTTGCTGGGTAGAAAGCGCCTGCGCCATCGGGGGTTTTGCCGCCGGTTTCGACCTTAGCACCAGCTGCGATTGATTGATCAACTAGTTCGGCGATCTTGTTGCGCTCTTTGACTGAAACGCTGGCACCAAGTGTTGTTGTTGCATCGGTACCGCGGCCAACAACGAAGGCAGACATTGATTTAGTTAGTTCGGCAATGAATTTGTCGGCGATTGGTCGTTGCACATAAATGCGATTTGCTGATGTGCAAGCAGCACCACCGTTGCGCATCTTGGCTAATAACAATTGTGGAATTGTGACGGCAAGGTCAGCATCATCGTGCACGATAACTTGGGCATTTCCACCAAGTTCCATTGAACAGCGAATTACTCGGTCAGCTGCTTCTTTAAGTAGGACGCGACCTACTTCAGTTGAACCGGTAAAAGATAAATTCTTAACGCGCGGGTCATGCAGCATTTTAGAAATTGCTGGACCAGTTTTTTCTGGAATCACTAAATTCAAAACACCTTTAGGTAATCCGGCACGTTCTAAAACATCAACGATGTGCATTGCGGTGAGTGGAGTTTCAGTGGCTGGTTTTAAAACCATGGTGCAACCAGCCGCGATAGCCGGGCCAATTTTACGCGTCGCCATTCCGGCTGGGAAATTCCAAGGTGTAATTAAAATTGATAAACCGATTGGTTGGTGGGTAACCAAAATTCGCTTGTCACCACTTGGTGACATCCGGAAATCACCTGGAGTGCGCACCGCTTCTTCGGCAAACCAACGGAAAAATTCGGCGGCATAAGTTGCTTCACCGCGAGCATCAGGCATTGCTTTTCCATTTTCGCGCGAGATTAATGTGGCAATTTCTTCAATTTCAGCGGTCATGATTTCAAATGCTCTACGCAGAATTTCAGAACGCACTCGTGGCGCAGTCGCTGCCCATTCAACAGCTACAGCATCGGCAGCTGCAATCGCGGCTTCACATTGCGCATCATCGGCAATCGCAACTTGGGCAATTACTGAACCGTCGCTGGGATCAGTTACGGCAACCGTGCTTGCACCCGGCACCCACTGGCCATTTATATAGAGTTGTGTGCGCATAAGGAGAGCATAACAATCTAAGATAGAGCCTCTAACAAGGAGTAAAAGTGCCTAAGTCTTGGACTGATGGAGCCCCAGCCCCGGTTGCGCTTCAGGATCATGCGCATCTGCGCGACCCGCTTACCTACAAGATCAAGAAGTGGTTTTTGGGTAGTGCGCTAAACCGTCACTCGCTCGACCATCAGCGCCTGAAGAAACGTTACGCACTCGGCATTTTATCTTCTGACTGTATTTCATCTTCGGCATATGGTTCCGAACAGATTTTGATTGCATTGTTACCAGCTTTTGGTTTAGCAGCTTTCACAATTTTGATGCCTATGACTGGCGTTGTTTTGGCAATTTTAGTTTTGATCACTCTCTCTTATAGAAATGTAATTCAGGTTTACACCAAAACTGGTGGAGCCTATGTTGTATCACGCGATAATTTTGGTCCAGTTGTTGCACAAGTCGCAGCTGTCGCATTAATGCTTGATTACATCGTGACTTTAGCTATTCAAAGTGCTGCCGGTGTTGCAGCGATTATTTCAACTTTCCCTGAACTTGAGCCATACAAAATGCATATGATCTTTGCAATCATTGCATTCTTAACTTTTGGAAACCTAAGAGGCGTAAAAGAAGCTGGTAAAGCTTTCGCATTGCCTACTTATTTATTCCTAGGCGCAATGTTGATTGTTTTTACTTGTGGTCTTTATCGTTATTTCACTGGAACCTTACCTTTACTGGAAACAGATCTACCGGGTGCTGTTGAAGTAGGTCAGCCAAGCGGATTACTAACTGGCGCTGCAATATTTATTTTGCTTCGCGCATTTGCCAATGGTGGTTCCTCGCTCACTGGCTTAGAAGCTATTTCTGATGGTGTTGCACTATTTAAAGCCCCCGAGGCAGATAACGCAAAACGCACCTTGGTAATTATGAGTTCGCTGCTTGGAACTTTGGTACTTGGTGTTTCTTGGTTTGCTCACAAAATTCATGCGATGCCCTATGAATCTGGAACACCAACTGTTATTTCTCAAATCGCAAAAGCCGCAGTCGGAACAGGCACATTTGGGCAAGGCATGTTTATTTTGGTGCAGTTAGCAACGATGCTTATTCTCTTCGCTGGCGCAAACACCACTTACAGCGCGTTTCCATTGCTTTGTAACTTTGTGGCTTCCGACGGTTATTTGCCTCGCCAATTAAGCAAGCGCGGACACCGATTAGCATTTTCTAACGGAATTCTGCTGTTGGCAGGCGGCGGCTTACTTCTCGCATTTATGACTGCTGGTTCGGTTGAGCATTTAGTGGCTTTCTACGCACTTGGCGTATTTACCGGGTTCACATTGGCTGGCTTTGGAATGGCTAAGCATGCCCGCACCCACAAAGGTGAAGGCTGGAAAGTTAAGTTCGCAATCAACGGTCTAGCTGGCATAGTTTCATTCATAATCGTAATTATTTTCTCAGTTGTTAAATTCACTGAAGGTGCCTGGATTGTTTTGGTTATCGCGCCAATTGCTGTTCTATCTTTCCTACGTTTGCGCCGTCAATACACTGCCGAACAAAAAGCGCTAACTGTAAAGAGCGAACAACAACGTGCTACTTCAATTACTCGCCACGATGTAACAGTGCTGGTTGATTCAGTAGATCTAGCAACAATTAGTGTTGTTCGTTATGCGCGTACTTTAAATGCACGCAAACTTTCTGCAGTTCACTTCGTGATCGATGATCGTCGTGCCGCAAGTATTCAGGCAGCTTGGGCAGCTTCCGATGCAGTAGACGATGTTGAACTTGAGTTAATCGATTGCCCTGATCGTCGCTTACCTAATGCCGCACTCGATTACGCAATTCGAATGACCGAACAGCAAGATGTTGAACTAACGCTTCTGTTGCCTCGTCGTTCATACTCTGGTTTCTTAGGTCGTTTACTGCATGATCAAACCGCCGAAGATATTGCTGCACCTATTTCACAATTATCGCGAGTAGTTGCAACAATTATGCCGTTCGATGTTTCTAAAATGATTTCTGGTAAATCACTTGTGATCGAAAATCACAAAGAAGAAGTTCCTGTAGCAACTAAACCTGTAGCTGTTAAAACTGAAACTAAAACTATGGTTGCTCAATCAGTCGAACCAGTTAGCCATTACGCCGAAAACATGACACCGATCGGAAATATTTCTTGGCGTAAGCGGGCGCATATCCAAGGTCGCGTTACTGCAATTCGCACCGCACCTAGTGGTTCGGCGCCAGTAATCAATGTCGAAGTTTGGGATGAAACCGGTGGCGTAACGCTGCAATTCCTAGGTCGTCGAGAGATTCGTGGCCTTGATATTGGTACGCAATTACGCGCTGAAGGAATGGTTGCCGATAACGAAGGCAAAATGACTATTTTGAATCCTTCATACGAGCTGCTTAAGTAGTTGGCGGTGGCGGTGGGATTTGAACCCACGGTTGAGTTTCCCCAACACACGCTTTCGAGGCGTGCTCTTTTGGCCGCTCAGACACGCCACC
>CAZFZK010000066.1:0-4167 GCA_964523605.1 uncultured Candidatus Planktophila sp.
TCCGGGTGCTCCAACAATTGCACTAGCTGAAAGATACGAATCAACCCCACTTTCGTGCCTTAAAACCAAAACAACATCGTCATCAGATGCGCCGCGAATACTTCGCACACTTGCCGAAACTAGCTCGGCCGGACCAAACCAATCCAACGCAGTTGAAATCAAATGAGATTGCAGGTCAAGGAGCAATCCCCCGCCCTCCTCGGCACTTGTTTGTTCGCGCCATGATTGAGCTGCAAGATCAGGCCGGTATCGCTCAAAGCGAGAATCAATTCGGAAAATTTTGCCGATTTCATTATCTCGGATAACACGCTTGATGGTCAGCGAGTCCGAATCGAATAAACGATTGTAGAAAGCTGTTACCGGAACACCAGTTTGATCAGATACCTTTAGGATTTCGAGAGTTTCAGTCAAATTTCGACCTAATGGTTTATCAACAACTGTCGGAATGCCGGCGTATAGTGCAGCAATCGCTTGTTCAACATGTGCCGAATTAACTGAAGCTATGACAACAAGATCTAAATCATGAGCGAGCAATTCAGACATTTCTGAAACAACAATGGCATCTGGAAAATCAGCTCGCACGTGCCCGATTCGTTCAGGGTTGGTAGTCAATACAGAAACTAGTTCGAACCCGCAACCTTTGAATAGCGGTGCGTGAAAGTAGCGACCAGCTAAACCATAGCCCGCTAAACCAACTCGCAGCGCCATCTAATCTCCGAACTAGTTTTCAGTTAGCTGATTTAGATAACTTAGATGGCCACCATACCTTAGGGCCAATTTCATGTACCAAAGCGGGCACTAAAATTGAGCGAACAATAATGGTGTCGAGTAGTACACCGAATGCCACTGCAAATCCTAGTTCAGCTAAAAATACTAAAGGCAAAATCCCGAGTACGCCGAAGGTTGCAGCCAAAACAATTCCGGCGGAAGTAATAACCGAGCCAGTGACTGTTAAGCCCTTGATAACACCTTTTCGCGTACCTAGCTTTCCCGCCTCTTCGCGTACACGAGTCATTAAAAAAATGTTGTAGTCGATGCCCAACGCAACTAGGAATATGAAGGCGAACAATGGGAATGAGGCATCTCCTCCAGCAAAGCCAAACACATGATTAAAGACAAGTGCGCATACCCCGAGGGTTGCGAAGTAAGAAAGAACCACGGTGCCAAGTAATAGCACCGCACTTACTATGCTGCGAAGTAGTAGTCCCAAAATGATCGTGATCAATAGCAGCACTACTGGAATAACAGTTCTATTGTCATGACGAGCCGCGACATCAGTATCGAAGAAGACAGCTGTTGTGCCACCTACGACGATTGATTTATCAACGCTTTTAACTGCCTCGCGGATAGCTGGAATTCGATCGCGTGATTCTCTTGAATCTGGCGCTGTCGAAAGCGTCACATTCAGAATTGAAAGCCCATTCTTTACGATGACTCCGCCGGCATTGCTTTCAGGGGCAACAGCTGTAACGCCTTCAACGCTTTGCAATTTTGCCGAGACAGCAGGAATAAGTTCCGTCTTTAAAATAACCTTCGTTGGGTCACCTTCACCCCCTGGGAAATGATTCAAAAGTAATTTTTGACCTACAACGGATTCAGGATTTCCAGTAAAGCTTTCTGAAGTAGAAAGTCCATCGGTCTTTAAAGTTGTTGAGAAACCA
Source organism: uncultured Candidatus Planktophila sp. (assembly GCA_964523605.1). GTDB lineage: Bacteria > Actinomycetota > Actinomycetes > Nanopelagicales > Nanopelagicaceae > Planktophila. Next base: position 1,662 of record CAZFZK010000066.1, read on the forward strand.
GATAAGACAATTAGTAGTAAGCCGGTAAAGACCCATGCTCTGCGAGGTCGGCGTTCAACTAAAGAACCGACCTTGGCCCAAGTTCCGGTTAGCTGACTATCTACATCATCAAAACGTGGAATTCTTGGCCAGAAGATCCAGCGACCAAAGAGCACCAGAAACGCTGGTAATAAAGTAACCATGGTTATTACAGCGACAATTACCCCGATGGCACCGATTGGACCCAAGCCACGGTTACCAGATAAATCGCTGAGCAATAAAACCAATAGACCTAGTGCAACGGTTGAACCGGATGCAACGATCGGCTCAAAAGTTCCTTTGTAGGCTGCTCGCATCGCAGCTACGGGCTTTGCATGATGATGAAGCTCTTCGCGATATCTAGATATAAGCAGCAACGCGTAATCGGTACCGGCACCTAAAACAAGAACCGAGAGGATTCCTTGAGATTGACCACTGACGTCAATGATATTTTTCTTGGCTAACAAGTAAATAATTCCACCGGCGGTAGATAGCGCAAAGACTGCTGAGAGCAAAGGCAAAACCCATAGAATTGGTGAGCGATAAACAATAATCAAAATAAATGCGACAACGCCAAGTGTTGTTAAGAGCAGGGTTGAATCTAGATCTCCAAAAGCCCCAAATAAGTCTCCGATTAGACCACCGGCTCCAGTTACATAAGATTCAAAGCCAAGGTCCTTAGCTAATGGCGTAAAATCTTTGCGAAGTGCTTCGACAATTGCAGGTAGCACAGGTTCATCATTTGGAAGTACTTCGCCAATTGCTGCGCCATCTAGCAGGATCGATGCCAAAACAGCTTTGCCATCTGGCGCAGGGAACGCGGTAATTTTGCTGCCCGCTAAAAGATACTTTGAAAGTGGAACTTGGGTTCCGCCAAGTTTTAGATCCGTAACTGTTTCTAGATGAGCATTTATTTGCTGAAGAACTTCTGGCCCAACAGTTCCCTCAAGAAGAACTAAAGTGGGAAATGCAGTCGACTCACCTGCTGCGAAACTTTCGAGCAACTTCACTGCCTTTGTGGACTCAGCGCTATCAGGCAGAAATGCCGAATTATCATTCTCTTGAACGCTAGTTAACTTGCCGAAAAGTGGACCGAAGAATCCAGTAACGCCGAACCAAGCGATAACTACTAAAATCGCAATTGCAATTGGCTTACGCTTTGAGCGCACGGTGTTGGTATTCATGGCTGGAACTGACATTTGACTGGCCCCTTTTGCGCCAGATAAATCAATCCGTCGCCTCGATTGGTAATGAGCGTGATTCTACCTTTAGGCTATTGGGTATGCCCATTCAAGCCGCTCTGACATCAGGTCAAATTGCGGTAGCCCGTAGCGGTCTAGTCGATTATGAGAGTGCGCTGAAAATACAACGTAACTTCCATGCCGAAATTGTTGCTGATGCGCGACCTAATACCTTGATTTTGCTAGAGCATCCATCTGTCTATACCGCAGGTCGCCGAACCGATATTTCAGATCGACCAACCGATGACATTCCGGTAATTGATGTTGATCGTGGTGGAAAAATCACTTGGCATGGGCCAGGTCAACTCGTTGGTTACCCGATAGTGAAATTAGCTAATCGGTTAGATGTAGTTGGGTTCGTCCGCCAATTAGAGACAGCGTTAATTAAAACCTGTGAACAATTTGGATTATCCGCAATGCGCTACCCAGATAGATCAGGCGTTTGGCTCCGTGATTCAAAAGGTGATCGTAAGATTGCAGCCATCGGAATTCGAGTTGCTAAAGGTGTCACCATGCATGGCTTTGCGCTAAATGTTAATCCCGATTTAGCGGGCTTCAATCAGATCGTTCCATGCGGAATTTCAGATGCCGAAGTAACTTCGATGAGCAAGGAATTGGCTCGCGAAGTTACAATTGCCGAAGTGACACCGATTTTAGAACGTGAACTTTTTGAAGTATTAACAAAGGTGAGCGCATGACAATTGCACCTGATGGCCGCAAAATGCTTCGTATCGAGGCACGCAATGCCGAGACCCCGATTGAGCGAAAGCCCGAATGGATTAAGACTCGCGCCAATATGGGTCCTGAGTACACGCAATTACGCTCACTCGTTAAGAGCGAAGGCCTGCACACGGTTTGCCAAGAAGCTGCTTGTCCTAACATTTTCGAGTGCTGGGAAGACCGTGAAGCTACATTTTTAATCGGTGGTGATCGCTGCACCCGTCGATGCGATTTCTGCAATATCGATACTGGTAAACCACTTCCGATCGATCGCAATGAGCCAATTAAGGTGGCTGAATCAATTAAGAAGATGCAATTAAATTATGCGACGATAACTGGCGTTACCCGTGATGATCTACCCGATGAAGGTGCTTGGCTTTACGCCGAAACTATTCGCAAAGTACATGAATTAAATCCTGGCACCGGCGTTGAGATGTTAGCTCCGGATTTCAATGCTAATCCAGAGTTGCTTAATCAAATCTTTGAAACCCGCCCCGAGGTTTTCGCTCATAATCTCGAGACCGTGC
>CAZFZK010000066.1:4177-7181 GCA_964523605.1 uncultured Candidatus Planktophila sp.
TTTAAAGAGATTCGCCCAGCTTTTACCTATGACAAGTCGCTCTCGGTAATCACAATGGCACGCGATTTTGGGTTAATCACCAAGTCGAATTTGATTCTTGGTCTAGGTGAGACTCGCGAGGAAGTATCCCAAGCACTAGTTGATCTGCATGCTGCAGGCTGTGACTTGATCACGATTACCCAGTACTTGCGACCTACTAATAAGCATCACCCAGTTATTCGTTGGGTAAAGCCCGAGGAATTTGTTGAGCTCGCGGCTGAAGCAAAAGAGATAGGTTTCTCTGGTGTCATGAGTGGTCCGCTTGTTCGATCGAGTTATCGTGCTGGTCGTTTATACAAACAAGCCCAAGAAGCTAAAGCCGCACTGAATGGCTGATCGCGTCTATCCCCCAGTAATTGCAGTACTCAAGACTGCCTGGAAATATCTTGGTTTGAAATTTACTTTTACTGGTGATGTGAATATTCCCCGCAATGGTGGCGCAATCTTGGCAATCAATCACATTGGTTATCTAGATTTCGCGTTAGCTGGCACAGCTGCCCTACCCGTAAATCGTTATGTTCGTTTCATGGCTAAGAAGGAAATCTTCGATAACAAATTAGCCGGTCCCCTAATGCGCGGCATGCATCACATCTCAGTAGATCGTGCCAATGGTTCAGCCTCTTTTGTCGCAGCCCTTCGCGCTCTTCGCGCTGGCGAGATAATCGGCATCTTTCCAGAGGCCACAATTTCGACCAGCTTTGAAATTAAAGAATTGAAATCTGGGGTGATCCGATTGGCCATGGGTGCTGGGGTTCCAGTTGTTCCAACGATTGTATGGGGCAGTCAGCGCATATGGACTAAAGGGGTTAAGCGAAATCTCAAGCGCAACAAGTTTCCAATTTTTGTGACTTTTGGCGAACCCATGCATTTTGCAAAAGATGCCGACGTGGAAGCTGGTGAGGCTCAATTGCGCGCAACCATGATCGAAATGTTGCACGAAGTTCAAGAGCGATACCCCGATAGCCATGCCGGACAACGTTGGGCACCTGCGCGTCTTGGTGGTACTGCGCCTGCTCCACTAAACTCCTGACATGTTTAAGCGAAAGAAAAATAAGTCCAGCGAACCTAAGGCTCCTAGATTCAAAGAGATTCGTGATGCCTACAAAGTAACTAAGGCAGCAAAACCTTGGGTAGGCGCAGCAATGGCCGGCATTTTTGTCGCTGCTTGGGCTGTTGGAATCGCAATTGGTCTTGCAATAGGACATCCAATTTATCTTGGTTTCGTTTCAGCCCCATTTGCCGCTTTGATCGCTTTCTTTGTGTTTACTCGCCTTGCGGGTTCTGCCGCTTATGCTTCGATTGAAGGACAAATAGGTGCGGGCGCAAGTGTTTTGATGTCGATTCGTAAAGGCTGGTCAACAACTCCAGCCGTTGCGGTTTCGCGTAATCAAGACATGGTTCATCGTTCTGTAGGTCGCGCTGGAATTGTATTGACCGGTGAAGGAAGCGGCTCTGTCCGTCAACTATTGCAAGATGAAAAGCGCAAAACTGAACGCTACGCACCAGGTGTTCCTATTTACGAAATAATTGTCGGAGACCAAGATGGTCAAGTTTCGCTACGTAAATTGCAAAAGCGAATGAAGAAATTTCCTAAAAAGTTAACTGCAAATCAAATGCGCGAAGTTCGTGCTCGCCTGAAAGCAGTCGGTGGTATGGCTATGCCAATTCCAAAGGGTCCAATGCCAACTCGTGGAATGAAGATTCGTTAATTAATTCGTCTGCCGGAAATCAAGCTCGCGCTAATTTGGTTTGACTAAATCGTTCGTGAATTCCGCGACCATCTTCATCATAGGTAATAGCGGTAATTACTAACGCCATCAATCCGGTGCGAATTAAGACTTGTCGAACATTTGGCAATCCACCTTGGTTAAAATCAACAACTTTTAATCTAAGTAATCGATGTCCAAAAGAGGCACCTGTTAAGGCAATCAAAATGGCATATTCGGCTACAAAAATGATCGGGGTAGTTAACCGGGTGCCCACAATTCGTTCAGCGTAGGTTCCGCCGCCAGCAAAGAATGCGAAAGCAATCGCATATGAGGCGAGCCAATCAATGGTGATGGCCGCCAGCCGTCGTCCGAGCGAGACGCCTTCAGGGTGAGTCATAGCGCGAGCCTAGATCACCAGATGATTTAGCGCACAATGGCGCATTTATACGCTCGCCGGCGGAACGACTAGTAATTACCAGCAATTTTTAACATCGATGTAACACAAGAGTTATGAACTTTTGCCCGCTGGGGCATAGATTTCCACCCATAAAGCATGGCCTCAAAGGCGAGGAAACCGATCGGTTGATACCAACAACCATCATCTGAAAAACAGGAGAAATATGTTTAAGAGTTCTGCAGAAATCTTTGCATACATCAAGAAAGAAGACGTTAAGTTAATTGACGTTCGCTTTACTGATTTGCCAGGTATCCAACACCACTTCAACGTTCCAGTTGAATCATTTGACGAAGCAGTTTTCACTGACGGTCTAATGTTCGATGGTTCCTCAATCCGTGGTTTCCAATCAATTCACGAATCAGATATGAAGTTGCTGCCAGTTCCAAGTTCAGCATTCATTGATCCATTCCGTGATCAAAAGACTTTAGTAATTCTTTTCTCAGTTCATAATCCAGTCGATAACTCGCCTTATTCACGTGACCCACGTGGTGTGGTTGCAAAAGCTGTTGACTATATGCGTTCACTCGGTTTTGCAGATACTGCTTTCTTCGCGCCAGAAGCCGAGTTCTATGTTTTCGATAGCGTTCGTTTCAAGACCGGAATCAACGAGGCTTATCATGAGATTCAATCTTATGAAGGTGCATGGAACACCGGCGTTGAATACGATGCAGATGGCACACCAAACCGCGGTTACCGCACTCGCGTAAAGGGCGGATACTTCCCAGTTTCACCAACAGATCAGTATGCAGATCTTCGCGATGAAATGGTTATGGAACTCGGTCGCGCTGGTCTACAAGTA
>CAZFZK010000067.1:0-7092 GCA_964523605.1 uncultured Candidatus Planktophila sp.
AAGTCGAAAGCGCAAAAAATGAAAACCACTGCGAATCATCCGCAAACGTTTAGATCAGTACCTGCAACATCAACGCCAGTATCCAAAACTCGAGTTGCCGCTCTGTTAGACCAAGAATGGGCTCGTTTTAAAGAAGGAACTGGTAAATCCGAACTTGAAAATGCGGTTGCTAAAGAGACTATGCCATTGGGCGTGACATCTAGCTTCCAGCACTGGGACCCATACCCAATCGCCATCGCTTCAGCGCAAGGCGCTTACATGACCGATGTCGATGGTCGCAAATTACTCGATATGTCGATGGGCTTCGGCGCAATGCTCGCTGGCCATTTAAACCCGGTCGTTGTTGAAGAGATTAAGAATTCACTTTCCGAAGGAATGCTCTTTGTAACTCCTTCACCAATTTCTAGAGACGCAGCAGAGCGAATCTGTAAGCGTTTTGCAATTGATCAAGTTCGCTTTGCAAACTCTGGCACCGAAGCAACAATGTATGCCGTGCGCTTAGCTCGCTCATACACTGGAAAAAATGCGGTCGTAAAGCTAGAAGGCGGTTATCACGGTTCATTCGATCCGTTAATGGTTTCCTGTAAGCCAAGTTTGTCTGAAGTTGGCGATGCAAATGATCCAACACCGGTTGCGAATATTGGAACTGATCCTGGCGATGTTTACGTTGTGCCATTTAATAACATCGAATCGCTAGAACGAGTTTTCCAAGCGCATGCCGACAAAATTGCTTGCTTCATTCTCGAGCCGGTTTTGGAAAATATTGCAATCGTGTTGCCAGATGCTGGCTATCTCGAATCTGTTCGCCAACTCTGTGATCAATACGGAATTATTCTAATTTTTGACGAAGTTAAAACTGGCTTAACGGCTGGTTACCAGGGAGCTGCTCAGCGACTTGGCGTGAAACCAGATTTGATTACGCTTGCTAAATCTATTGGTGGCGGAGTACCAGTTGCTGCATTCGGTGGAAAAGAAAAATACATGCAAGCTGTTACCGATGGCCGACTTGGTCACTTCGGTACTTTCAACGGAAATCCACTTGCGATGGCAGGTATTCGAGCAATTGATCAGATTTGTACGCCAGAAGCCTTAGAAAAAGCCGAAGCGTTAAATCAACAAGCGCTAGTTCGCATTAATGAAATTATTGATGAGTACAACTTGCCTGCCCACACCGTTGGATTTGGCGTAAAGGGCTGTATTACTTGGTCTACAACACCCGTACGCAACTATCGCGATTACAAAGCAACAGACTTCCAAGTGGCCGAACTTTCTTGGTTATGGTCGCTAAACCGCGGAATCATTACGCCTCCGGGGCTTGATGAACAATGGTTGATTTCGTTGGCACATGGCCAAACTGAGATTGATATTTTGGTTGAAGATTTTAGATCTTTGGCTAAAGCGCTGCGCGACTAAATCTTTCCGCGTACAAACTTTTTGAAATTTTTAAGGCCGTTGGTCTTGCCATAATTCTTAAAGTAAAAGGCGGCTCGCACAATGGGCGCCCAAGATCCGAATACCCGCTGGAAAACTTGTGCTCGCGCTATGAGATCTCGCTCAGTACCCCAAAGACTGCCTGAGCTATCTTTCGGGTGGATTGCAATTGTGATCGGTAAGAACATCGCAGTTCCGCCCTTGTTTAGCAAGTCGGCAATAAATATGTATTCATCGCCAATGTAGTTACTTACACCAGCTCCAAATTTCTCATCAAAATAAACATTCTTTGACTTTATGCTATCTACGCGAACAATCATCTCGTAGGTGGCAGCTTTTGCTGAATTAAATCTTGTTAGCTGTACTTTCTTTTTCGAATAACGCTTGCGTAGCGCGCCAGTTGTATCAATAGCTTGAGCAAGAACTAGGTCGCATTCGGGATGCTCCTCTAAATAAGCAACTGCTAACTTGACGCCGCGATCAAGAAACACGATTTCATCATCAGCGAACAGTAAGTACTTGGTTTGGGCGCTTCTAAGTACGGTATTTCGACTTTTGGCGACGCCAAGTTCTGAAGATTTAACTGAATCAAATTTGAAGTTGCTCGGTAGTGGTTCTGCCGAATTATTTGGATCTTGAATAGAGATAAAAACCTTGTGTGGAACGCTAACGCGTGGCGGTTCAATATTGTTTATGCGCCCAGAAAGTGTAGAAAAACCAATCGTTAGTAGTTCATTACTCACTATGTGTACGCGCCCTTGCGAATCGCATTAATCCAGTTGAAATTCCAGAAAGATTTGAGTTTTGCATGCGTAACCCAAAGAACAACACAACCGTATTAGACGCGCTGATGTCGCCTTTGTAGTTGAAGTAGAAAAGTGCGCCCAACATAAAAATCATGGCAAAGCCAGATAACAAGATGCCAATTTCACCTGATTTGATTCGAGTACTGACTCTTACGACGTTGGCAACCGGCGTCTTATTCTTCCTAGCCTCGACGAAGCCCCGCTGAGCTTCAATTTGTTTCTTGAAGAGTCGGCCAATTACTTCAAGCACAATAACTATCATCAGTAAATCAATTAAGGCAAAAATCCAATTGAAGTAGAAGAAGAAAGCTAAAACAACGCCCATTTGTGTGAGGGTGCTTGAAATATGGGTTAACTCAAAAGCTAGTGACCATCGCCAATTGTCTTTTGCCATACTTAATTCAGCATCTGTTGCCTTGAAAGCTTTATCGAATACGCGCAGACGGTAAATACGTTGAGCAAACTGACCGGCTCTGGTGAAGCCATAGAAAATAAAGAAGCCGGCAATGAGTAAGAAGAGAGCAGATTTATCTATTTCGCCTTCATGCAAAATAATTTGAGTGAAAAGCTTCGCGACTAAAAGTTCGGATACTGAAATAAAAGCTGCAATCAGAACCAAGCTGATCAAAATTAGCCGATATTTTGTAGTTGGGAAAAGTTCAAGAAGACTCTTGCGCAAATTCCACAAGATAACTTTCATGGCAGTCCCTTATCCGAACATAGGTTAAGGAGAAATTTATCGTATGCCGCTAGTTATTACGTAGCTTGGCAGAGGTAGTAATCGCCAAAATATGGCCTGCGGTTACAAATAAAGCAATAATTAAAGCAATTTGCAGCGAAACCGCGAAACTTCCAAAGATTGCTACATACATCGTGAATTCAACCGAATGGAAGATGCGATGTGCGGGCAAGAAATTAAAGGCTTTGCGAGCCACTCGAAGTAACCCTTTGCGAGGCAAATTAACGCCTTTGGCATCTTCGAGCTTTGCCAATCCTGAGAATGCGCGTGCCACATGCACGGCATCGTTTAAAGCTTTATTTATAACAATTAAAACCGCAAGTAGTGCACCTAAATACGGATAAATACTCGAAGTAATTGGCTGATTGGGCCAGTCTGCCAGACGTAAACCAAAACAAATCGGAATCAGACTTTCGGCTGCATAATGACCAAGCTTGTCTAGAAAGATACCCATTGGCGATTTGGTGTTGCGCCATCTTGCAACTTCACCATCACAGCAATCAATCAACATTTGTTTATGACTTAAAACTAAAGCAAAGGCAATGCCTAACCATCCTTGAATCAAGAGTGCTGGACCAATTAAAGCGCCAGTAAGAATCATCAACCAAGTTACGCCATTAGCAGTAATTGGGGTTCGCAGCAAAACTCGAGTTACATATGGCGAAATTTTGCGCAGGTATAAATCAGCAATCCAATGTTCGGCATTTGATCGGCCAGTAACTGAAGGCGGTTGGGAAACTTCGCGTATCTGGGCGATAGTTGGTTTTGTTGGACGTTGCTCCATTTATTTACTCCGCACTTTATGGCCAGCAACCCATTGGATAGATGAAACGATAAAGAAGAGCAAACTGAAATACCAAACTAGCGGAACGATTGACCAACCTAAAGCCAAGAAAATTCCAAGTAGCGCAACTCGACCCAAGATAAACCCACCGGCAATTGCTAACCAAGTTGGCTTTCGTTCACCTTGAAGTGCACGATAGAGACTGTCGTAATGTCCATAGATAATGGCAAATAACAACAAAAACGCAGCCGGACGATTTAGATCTGTGGCTACAACTGCCCAAATAAATAACCCGCCTTCAATAGCTCGCAAAATTGAAGGTTCTAGCCAATCAAAACGATTAGTTGACTTTTTGTTCTTGAAAAAATCTAATTGGTCATCAATTAAGTTCTTATTTACACGTATCTTGGGCCAGGTTCGTGATTTACGTACTCGGGAACGAAAGATCAAAACCATCGAGATAAGTGCCAAAATGGGCATAATTGTGAAAGTAAATGCTGCTCCACCAATAATTGATGCCGCACTAATTACTAACCAGCGTTCACCGATTGGGAACTGAAGTGCTTTCTTTGACCAATATTCAATTCTAGATTTTTTAACTTTATCGACAGGTACAAATCCATCGGAAGCTATATTAAATTCAATTACCGGCAGATTTGTGCTGCGCACTTTATTGATACGAGCGAAGTTGTAATCAGATAAGTGGCGAAACGTTTGGAAAACCATCATAAACATAGCCGGTATCCATAGGTCTCGTCCGCTCTTGGCGGCGCCATATGCCAGAGCGAAAAACACTAAATATTCTTTAATGCGATCTGTGATTGCATCTAACCATGCACCGAGCGCTGAAAATTGGCGGGTGTAGCGGGCTAATTCGCCGTCAACGCAATCAACGATAATGCTAAGTTGCAACAATAGAGCGCCAGCAAATATCGACCAAAAAGTTCCCTGGCTAAATTCGTAGGCAGAAAGCAAGCCAATTGCAAAAGATATTAGCGTGACTTGGTTTGGTGTCATCTTGAGTCGTACTGCAGCCCAAGTAAATAACTTTGAGAATTTTCGCAATACAAAAACCGAAAAGAAACCATCATTTGCCCGGTTAGCCATCTTTAAACGTAATCGAGCGATATTTAAGTTATTGATTTCTTCTTGAACTTTAGCTTTAGCACTTTCATCTGAGCTGCGGATATACGGAGCAGCCGTTAGAGAGGCTGGCGAAACAACAATTGCAGCGCGAATAAGAGCAACTAAAACCAAATCGATCGCTTCGCCATAAGCTTCACTGTTTTTTACTACAGACAAGGTTGCAATTATTGATTCGCGTTGATTCTGAGAAAGCCGCAATATTCCAACAAATGTATTGTTTCCGCCTTTTAAGTTATGAAATTTTGAGCTAGCGCCGGCAACTCGATCACCAGTTACGCGAACATCGCCATTAAACATTGGCGCAACGAGTGCGGTTGTTGTGCCGCGTGGGTAGTCCGTAAGCAATTCCAAGTGAGGCTTAGTAACAATGGTATTTTCATCGACTAATAAGAGATCGGTATTGCTTTGACTAAAGATTTCAATGATTTCTGAGATCTTTGTGCTCTTATTAACGACAAGAGTCCGAAGATTTACGCTCACAACCTGTAATCTATCGTGTTGAGAGATGAAATTAAGACTATCTCGCTTTACAAGAAGAGGTAAAAATGGCGATTCAAGTTGTAATCCTGGCTGCTGGAATGGGTACACGTTTGGGTAAGCCATGGCCTAAGCCATTAACTCAACTTTCTGACGGTCGCTCAATCATGCAACAGCAAATGGAGAATGTGCGAACTGTTTTTGGCGACAAAGCTCGTATAACTGTTGTCGTTGGCTTCAAACTGGAAATGATCATGGAAGCCCACCCAACTGCCTCATTCGTTTACAACGAGGTTTACGATCAAACTAATACTTCAAAGAGTCTTTTGCGTGCACTTCGCGCCAGCCAAGAGAGTGGAGTTCTTTGGCTAAATGGCGATGTGGTATTTGATCATAAAGTTCTTGAGCGAGTAGCAGATCGAATTGCTGCAGATAAATCGTTCGTTTGCGTTAATACTTCAGCTACAGCTGATGAGGAAGTTAAATACACCGTTGATTCAAATGGTCACATCAAGGAACTTTCGAAGACTGTTAAGAACGCACTCGGCGAAGCAGTTGGCATTAACTTTATCTCTAGCCATGAAAAAGCAGATGTAATTACTCAACTTGACGCTTGCGGCGACCAAGATTACTTCGAGCGTGGTCTTGAATTAGCGATTGAAAAGCATGGGTTGAAGATGGAACCAATTGATATTTCCGATCTCTTCGCTGTTGAAGTTGATTTCCAAGACGATCTCGATCGAGCTAATAAAGGCTTGAAATGAGTGAATCGTTAATCCATGCCCGTGGGTTAACCAAAACTTACGGTGACTTTGTTGCAGTAGATGGCATTGATTTTGATGTTGCTAAAGGTGAATCATTTGGATTTCTCGGGCCTAACGGTGCTGGTAAATCAACCACCATGCGCATTATTGGCGCGACTTCCATTCGAACTTCTGGCACTTTAACAATTCTGGGCAAAGACCCTGAAGTAAATGGCCCACAGATTCGTGCTCACTTAGGAGTTGTTCCGCAACAAGATAATCTTGATGTGGAACTTACCGTCTCGGAAAACATATTTATTTACGGGCGTTACTTCGGTCTTTCATCAAGCTTTATAAATAAAAAGATTCCCGAACTACTTGAATTCGCACAACTAGAAGAGAAGAAAGATACAAAAGTTCAAGCTCTCAGTGGAGGCATGAAACGACGCTTAACTATCGCTAGATCGCTAGTTAGTGAGCCTGACATTTTGATGCTGGATGAGCCAACTACCGGCTTAGATCCACAAGCTCGTCATATTCTCTGGGACCGTTTATTTCGCTTAAAAGAACAAGGTGTGACGCTACTTATCACGACACACTACATGGATGAAGCTGAACAACTATGTGATCGCTTAATCGTGATGGATAAAGGCAAAATCATGGCTGAAAATAGCCCGGCTCAATTGATCAAAGATTATTCAACTAAGGAAGTGCTTGAAGTTCGTTTTGGTTCTGAACGCAATCACGAGATGGTTGACGTACTTCGCCCACTTGCAGAACGCATTGAAGTTCTACCTGATCGAATTCTGCTTTACGCAGAAGATGGCGAACGTTTACTTGAACAGATTGCAGCCAAGGGGATTCACCCAAATACTTCACTTGTTCGTCGTAGTTCATTAGAAGATGTTTTCTTGCGATTAACCGGACGATCTTTGGTTGAATAGTGAGCACTAATAACATTCGCAA
>CAZFZK010000068.1:0-7078 GCA_964523605.1 uncultured Candidatus Planktophila sp.
CGAGATTTACGAGGGCGCAGCCAAGTTAAGCCGGCTGCCAATCGGCTAACCAGCGGCCCAAATATTTGGCTAAATTTACGGCCCCGGCGAAATTCATGAATTGGCCAACCTTCACTCATTGCTCGCAATTGCAATATCGCATCTGGGTTAATTGCATTTGGTTTACCTACAGCCCGAAGTAGTGGCAGATCATTGTGACTATCGGAGTATGAGTAACACTCTGCTAAATTAAAATTTCGCTCGGCTGCAAGTTTGGTGATTGCGACAGCTTTTTCGGCGCCATGTAACAAATTTCCTTCTAAGGTTCCAGTGTATTTTCCATCTTTAATTGTGGCTTTGCTTCCGAGTGCGCCAGTAAAACCTAAACGATTGGCAATCAGTATCGCCATATCTTCAGGCGCTGCAGTCACGAGCCAAACTTCTTCACCATTTGCCAAATGCGAACCAGCGATATCAATCGTGCCCTGCCATAGTGCCGGCGAAACGAATTCATCATAAATTTCTTGACCGATTGCCTCGATTTCAGCAACATCGTGACCACCAATAAAATCCGTGGCTGCGTTTTGAAATTTAATAATCTCTTCTTTATTTTCTTTACCTGTTAAGCGAAATCTCAGGTTGGCTAAAACGAAACGTGAAATATCAGCTTTGGTAAAAAAGCCACGCTGATACATGCCTCTTCCGAGAAAGTAGAGCGATGATCCATGGATCAAGGTGTTATCTACATCGAAAAAGGCCGCTCGCTTTTGGGTGAGTGCCATGTCACTACCTTAGCGAGAGAACTGTATTTCCGACGCTTTATGCTTAGCGCATGACTTCTACTGTCCACGTCATTCGCCATGGCGAAGTTGAGAACCCGCTGAAGATTCTTTATGGCCGTCAACCTGGTTGGCGATTATCAGAGCGCGGCCAAGCAATGGCGAGCACTTTAGGTGAATGGTCAAAAGCAATTGATTTAGGCGCACTTCATGTTTCACCTCTTCAAAGAGCGCAAGAGACTGCTGCGCCTATTGCAGCAGCACACAATATTTCAATCACAACAGATGAACGGCTAATTGAAGCTGCCAATATCTTTGAAGGTAAGCCATTTGGAATTGGCGACGGCGTTCTTAAGCATCCGTCAGCATGGCGTCATTTATATAACCCTTGGAAACCATCTTGGGGCGAACCTTACGAAGAACAAATTGCACGTATGTTGGCTGCAATCTTCGAAGCAAATAAAGCCGCAAAAGGTAAAGATGCAATCTGCGTTTCTCATCAACTTCCAATCTGGATTTTACGAAGTGCTATTGAAGGCCGTCGCTTAATTCATGATCCACGCAAGCGGGAGTGTTCGTTAGCTTCTGTTACCAGTGTTCACTTTGATGATGAAGGTTTGATTTCCGGTCTTTCCTACTCAGAACCAGCGAAACACTTGTTGCCTCCGAAAAAATGATGCAAATTTCACGCCGACTAATTTTTGTAGCAGTTAGTGCTTTCTTGCTAACTAGCTGTGGAAATGGCGGCAGTTCGACGGCGCAGGAAAGTTTCATCTCAGGTAACGGTGCAATCACTTTTATTTCGGCAGACGATCGAGCAATGGCACCAAAACTAAGTGGCGACACTTTGTACGGAACTAAATTTAGCTTTGCTGGAAAGAAAATTGCGGTGGTAAATGTTTGGGCATCATGGTGCTCACCTTGCCGAGCCGAAATTCCTACCTTTGTAGCGCTCTCAAAGAAATATACAGATGTGCAATTTATGGGAGTTCTGACTCGAGATAACTTGGCTAATGCTGAAGTATTTGCCCGTCAATTAGCAGTTCCTTACCCTAATTTCATTGACGATTCACTACTTCTGGGCTTTCGAAATACGTTGCCGGCTAATGCGATTCCGACGACTGTAGTTATAGATAAGCAAGGGCGTGTAGCTGCTCGTATCTCTGGTCCAGCTACCGTTGCGGGTCTAAGTAAATTGATCGAACGGTTAACTGCCGAATGAGAAACTTTGTAGTCGAGCAAATTTTCTCGGGATATTTAATTGTTGCCCTCCCGGTAGCAATGATTGCGGGCTTGCTTTCATTTGTTTCACCCTGCGTACTTCCGCTAGTTCCTGGATACATCTCTTATGCAGCGGGATTTAGTTCAAGACGAGGCAAAATTTTACTCGGCTCATCATTATTTGTTTTAGGTTTCTCAACTCCATTTGTTCTCTATGGTGCTTTGTTTGGCACTATCGGTTCGCGCATTACTCAATATGAAACTGGCATTACTCAAATTCTTGGGGTAGTTACCATATTGATGGGAGTTATCTTCTTAGGAAAATTCCCACTGATGCCTACTTTGCATTTAAAGAGTTCGGCTTTCGGTGGCTTAATTGGAGCACCACTGCTGGGCTTTGCTTTTGGCGTTAGTTGGACACCATGTATCGGACCAGCGCTTGCAGCTGTTCAGACCTTAGCTTTCCAAGAAAGTTCGGCACTTCGAGGTGCACTTTTATCGATTAGCTACTGCATTGGGTTAGGACTGCCGTTTATTCTTTCCGGTCTGTTTTTAGATCGTTCTGAAAAACTGCGCAAGTTTTTGGTTAGTAAAGGAAATCTGATTTCGATAGTAGGCGGGGTGTTTCTAATTATTATTGGAGTACTTCAGCTATTCGGACTATGGAGCGACTTGATGATTTCACTACGCTCAATAATTTCTGACTTTGTGCCGGTGATCTAATGAGTGATCAAACCCAACTTCCAGAAATCGGCGCTCTTGCCTTAGTTAGATATTTTTGGCGCCAACTGACCAGCATGCGCACAGCATTGATTCTGCTGTTATTGCTGGCTTTGGCGGCGATTCCGGGTTCTTTGATCCCACAAAATGCCCAGAATCCAATGGCTGTTTCTGACTATTTCGAGAAGCACAAGACTTTAGCTACCTGGTTTGAACGTCTCTCGTTATTTGATGTTTATTCATCACCATGGTTCAGCGCAATTTATATTTTACTTTTTGTCTCATTAATCGGATGTGTATTGCCAAGATCGTTTGAACATTTTCAAGCTTCAAGGGCGCTGCCACCTAAGACCCCTAAGAATTTAGTTCGCATGGAGCATTTTCAATCTTGGGCAGCTACTGGCAATGAATTAGAAATTGCTAAAAGTTGGTTTAAGGCTAATCGCTTTAGAGTTTTAGCAAATGAAGAGAGTATTTCGGCCGAAAAGGGCTACTTACGTGAAACTGGAAATCTTTTCTTTCATATTTCACTGATTCTAGTTTTGATTGGCGTTTTAATTGGTGGTTTGTTCGGAGTTCGCGGAAGTGCGATTCTGAGTCAAGGTGAACGATTTGTTAATAACGCAACTTCATATGACACGATTAGTTTCGGTCAGATTAGTAAAGAGAATTCGTTGCCGCCATTTACTATTAAAGTCGATAAGTTTGTGGCCAAGTACAACACTTTGACCAGCGCTCCTGAGGACTACACGCTTTATGTAACAACTGTTGCAGAACCTGGTGCGACCCCTAAGCAACAAATAGTAAAAGTAAATAGCCCATTAACTTTTGGAAGTACCCGGGTTTACTTGCAAGCTAATGGATATTCCCCGATTGTCACCGTGCAAGATAAAGCGGGTAACGTTACTTTTCAAGGTCCAGTGCCATTCTTGCCACAAGATGCGAATTTGAGATCTATTGGTGCGATCAAAGTTCCTGACGGTGATCCGCAATTAGGCTTCGTTTCATCTTTTGTTCCTACATATGCTCGAGGTGCAGATAAGAGCGCTATTTCGGTATTTCCGGAAGCTCTAGATCCCAAATTGCTCTTTTCAATTTGGCAAGGAGATTTAGGCCTAGATAGTGGAGTTCCGCAATCGGTTTACCGAATAGATACAACAAATATGAAGCAGATCGCTCTGGATTCTTTGAAACCTGGGGAGTACCTGAAATTTAGCGAAGGCACCATCTCATTTGAAAGCGTAGTTCCTTGGGTAAACCTACAAATAGTTAGTGATCCCGGTAAGAGTTATTCTTTAATCGGTGGCATAGTTGCGATCCTTGGCTTACTCGCTTCACTCTTTACCAGGCGCCGCAGAATTTGGATTCGGGTTATCAATGGTGAAGTACAAGTGGCGGGTTTAGCTAAGAACAGCGCACCTGGATTAGCAGTTGAGATGTCAGAATTTGTAGCAAAGTTGAGAGGAAACTAAATGTCAGCACAAGACTGGGCGTACTTATCTAATTACGCAATTTATTCAGCAATGGTGCTATTTACTCTCGCTTTCTTTGGACATGCATATGAAACAGCTTGGGCAGTGCGCACTCCGATAGCAGCTTCCGAAGCTGAAGGTAATCTGGTCAACAAAACTTTTGACAATTCGCGTACCCAAAAAGCGATGCGAATTGCGACAACCATGATGGTTCTAGGTTTCGTCTTTCTACTTTTTGGAGTAATAACCAGAGGAATCTCTGCTGGCCGAGTGCCCTGGGGAAATATGTATGAGTTTTCAATTACCGGAGCTCTTGCATTTACTGGTGCTTATTTATTCGCGCTTCGTAAATACGATCTTCGCTGGCTCGGTGTTTTAGTTTCGTTCTCGGTTCTTTTAACTTTAGGTACCGCAATTACTTTGCTTTATGTTCCTAGTTCGCCACTAGTCCCGGCCCTGAAATCAACTTGGTTGGTAATTCACGTGTCTGCCGCAATTGTTTCAGGCGGAGTTTTCTTACTGGCAAATGTAATTGCTGCGGCCTATCTCTACTTAGACAATATGGAGAGTAAAGGGCCTCGCAAAGTTTGGGCCCAACGCCTGCCTTCATTAGAGGTGCTAGATCAACTTTCATATCGCCTAGTTGCTTTCGTATTTCCACTCTGGACTTTTGCAGTTATTGCTGGCGCAATTTGGGCTGAAAGCGCATGGGGACGTTACTGGGGTTGGGATCCAAAAGAAACTTGGGCATTTATTACTTGGGTCGCTTACGCCGCATATCTACATGCCCGCGTAACAGTTGGTTGGCGCGGTCGCCGAGCTGCTTGGCTTTGTTTATTAGCCGGATCAACTTTCTTATTTAATTATGTATACGTCAATGTTTGGGGCACCGGTAAGCACACTTATTCCGGCCTTTAAGTTCTAATTACACTTTAAATATAGTGAATGAAAACGACCTGGGTATTTAAATTTTCCAATTGTGTCAAAAGAAATTTCCGACGCTGGCAAAATTTCCCAGTCCTTAACGTCGCGTAAGAAAGTTGAAATTAGTGCAGCAGTTTCCACTTCAGCCACATGATTTCCGATACAAGTATGTGGGCCAAAGCCAAAAGATAGATGCGGATTTCGTTCTCGATGAATATCAATTTTATCTGGCTCGCTGAAGACAGATTCATCGAAATTTCCAGAAACAAAACTTAAATGATCATAATCTTTAGGATCACGTAGTTCCTCAGGTAATTCCAGAACTTTCGCTGGCACGCGCTCCATTCGAGGAAGTGGAGTCAAGTATCGCAATACTTCATGAATTGCTTTACCTATCTTATCTGGATTCGTTTTTAAGAATTCACGGTCTTGGGTTGAAATCGCCAAGTGCCAGATCATGCCGGTCATTAACTTTACAACTGTGTCGCGCCCGCCAGCTAAAAGGACATTGGCAATTCCATACATCTCAGTTCTAGTAATTGGCCCACCTTCTAGCTGCAACCTCGAAATAAAGGTCCAGGCGTTCTCTTCATTAGAACTCTCGGCTTCATCAAATACTGATTTCAAATATCTATCTAGATGTTCTCCGCTACGACCAGTCGGAGTGGAGATCCAAACATCTGCCCCCCAAGAAAGCCATTCAGATACATCTTGTGGGCGGTTATAGATAATTCCTAAACAATGCCCAACCATCGGAAGCGCAATTTCAGAGACGACATCACCGCCACCTTTTTTCACAAACGCAGCGATTAGTTCTTTAGCAATTACTTCAAATTCTGGAATCATTTTTTCGATCCGAGGTTTTACAAAAAGTGGGCTTAAAGCTGTGCGGAACAAATGATGCCTAGGCGGGTCTACTTCAAGTGGAATCTGACGATAGGTCCGCACATCGCGATCACCTTGTAAATCAGATGAATAATTTGCGGTATCTCTCGCTGCTGAACGGACATTTGCATGTCCAATTACCTCGGTCATTTAAATAAACTACCATTGGAGTGTGCATGTAACAGGTCTGCAAATACCAATTGCGATAACAAAATCACTACAAATTCTAAAAGGCTTGGTTTCACAAAACAGATACAGATTAGCGATTGGTGCAATTGAACGTCTTTTTACTAGCACGCTAACTAGAGTTTCAGATGGGTCAGTCTTTGTTATAACTGGCGATATTCCAGCAATGTGGCTACGAGACTCAACATGGCAAATAAGACCACTTCTTTCGGCAGCAAATGACTTAGAAATTGCCCAGTTAATTGCTGATGTTTCAAGGCGACAAATCGAATATGTCTTAATTGACCCTTACGCTAATGCCTTTAATCCAACTCCAGATGGAAATTGTTGGCATAAAGATTTCCCCAATCAGAGTCCTTGGGTATTTGAACGTAAGTTTGAGCTAGATTCGCTAGCGGCAGTTTTAGACCTTGCGATTATGCTCTATCTTCAAAGTGGATTTACTAATCACTTAACGGCAAGATTTAATGAAGCAGTTACAGTGATTCTGGATTTGTTGGAACGTGAACAAAACCATGATCCAAAAACATATAATTTTGAACGTAAAGGTGTCCGGGATTTTGATTACTTAAGTCATGACGGTTATGGCTCACCAGTCGGATATACGGGAATGGTTTGGAGTGGATTTAGACCAAGCGATGATGCTTGCAAGTATGGCTATTTAATCCCAGCCAACGCCCATATGGCTAAGGTTTTAAAACAACTAGCCGAACTACCCAATCAAGTTTTTTCTGATCAGGCTAGCAAAAAACGTGCACTAAAAATTAGCCAAGAAATTAATATCGGAATAGCTAAATTTGGAAAAGTTGAGTTTGAGGGCAACCAGATTTTTGTATATGAATGTGATGGTCTAGGAAATTATCTATTGCAAGATGATGCGAATATCCCAAGCCTGATATCGCTTCCCTATCT
>CAZFZK010000069.1:0-4493 GCA_964523605.1 uncultured Candidatus Planktophila sp.
ATGTCACAGATATAGATGACAAGATTTTGCATAAGGCAGTTCATGAACAAGCGCCTTGGTGGGCTGTTGCTCTTAAGTATGAGCGAGCATTCACCGAAGCATATGCAGCGCTAAATGTATTACCGCCAACTTATGAACCACGCGCAACCGGTCACATAACTCAAATGATCGATTTAATCGCTTTGTTAATCGAGCGGGGTCATGCTTATGCGCCAGGAAATGGCGATGTCTATCTAGAAGTTCGTAAATTAGATTCTTACTTAACACTTTCAAATCAAAATATTGATGACTTGTTGCCTGCCCAAGATGCTGATGATACTTTCAAGCGAGATGTTCGTGACTTTGCTCTTTGGAAAGCTGCAAAAGTTGGTGATCCATATTGGCCAACGCCATGGGGCAACGGTCGACCTGGTTGGCATATTGAATGTTCGGCAATGGCGCACACTTACTTAGGTGCTGAGTTTGATATTCATGGCGGCGGTTTAGATTTAATTTTCCCTCATCATGAAAATGAAATCGCCCAATCTGAAGCTGCTGGATATGGATTTGCTAAACGTTGGTTACACAATGCTTGGGTAACTGCCTCTGGCGAAAAAATGTCTAAGTCACTTGGTAATTCGTTACAAGTTACCGAATTGCTAAAGAGCGTTCGGGGCATTGAACTGCGCTGGTATCTGGGAAGCGCTCATTACCGTTCAATGCTTGAGTTTTCACCCGCTGCTCTCGAAGAATCTGCAGTTGGATTTCGCAGAATTGAGAATTTTCTTTTGCGAGCAACTGAGCTAATTGGTGTTCTACCAGAACCAAAATTAGCGAATGATTTTGTAGCTGCCATGAATGAAGATTTAGCCGTTCCTCAGGCACTAGCCGGGATTTCTGAACAATTACGCTTGGGAAATACCGCAATAACTGAAAATGACAGGGGCGGTATCGCAAGTGCGGCTAGCTTTATTCGCGGAGCTCTTGAAGTACTTGGCTGCGACCCATTTGATCCAGTTTTTGCCAGCGGGTCACAGAGTGAATCACTAAATGGCGCTCTTGATGGAGTCATTAAATTAGTTTTGGCACAACGCACTTCTGCCCGCGAACGTAAAGATTTTGCCGCATCTGATCAAATTCGCGATGGTTTAATCGCACTAGGTATTTCAATTGAAGATACAGCTCAAGGGCCACGTTGGTCGATCTCACGTTCAGAAGGTAGTAATTAAATGGCCGGAAATTCAGAGCGCAAAGGCGCAATACGTGGATCTAAAAAAGGACCAACAACTGGTACCGGCGGAAAAAATAAAAAACGTCTAGCCGGAAAAGGGCCAACTCCAAAAGCTGAAGACCGTCCGTACCATGCAGCCGCTAAACGTAAAAAAGCAGCTGAAAAAGCCAAAGCTAATCCTCGTGCTGGTACATCGCCACGTACTGGAACTACACCACGTAGTTCAGCTGGGCGTAATTCAAGAATTGATAAACCAAAGGGCGAAATCGTCGCGGGTCGCAATGCAGTACTTGAGGCACTTCGCGCATCAGTGCCGGCAACAGAAGTATTAGTAGCTCGCGGAATTGATATTGACGATCGCGTTGCCGAGTCTTTGCAATTAGCACTGCACTTACAACTTCCGATTCGCGAAGTTCACCGCGCTGAAGTTGAGGGGATCTCACCAAATAGCCAAGGAATTATTCTGGCTATTAAGCCTTATCAGTACTCAAGTTTCGAGGAAATAACTCAACGAGCCAAGAATCCAATGTTGATAGTTGCACTCGATGGTGTTACCGACCCACGCAACCTCGGTGCCATTATTCGAAGTGCCGGCGCGTTCGGCGTAAACGGTGTTGTAATGACTGAACGGCGCGCTGCTGCAATGACTGCTTCAGCCTGGAAAGCTTCAGCAGGTGCTGCTGCCCGCATGCCTGTAGCTCAAGTAACTAATTTGGCCCGAACTATCGAAGAAGCTAAGAAATTAGGCTGCTTTGTCATTGGTTTAGATGGCGAAAGCGATGAATCATTAAGTGGCATGAAAGTTGCTACCGAATCACTAATGATCGTAGTTGGCAGCGAGGGCAAAGGCCTATCTCGTCTGGTTCGTGAAAAATGCGATCTAGTGGTTTCAATTCCAATGAATTCAGCAACTGAATCGCTAAATGCAAGCGTAGCGACTTCGATTGCTCTCTTCTGGGTAGACGAGCAACGTCGAAAGAGTTAAAGATGATTTTTCAAAGATTTATTGCACTTGGCGACTCCTTCACCGAAGGAATGTCAGATGAAATCATTAATGGAAATTATCGTGGCTGGGCTGATCGAGTAGCAGATGTCTTAACAACTAAATCACCAGATTTTACTTACGTGAACTTGGCAATCCGCGGCAAGCTGGTAAAACAAGTTTCCGAAGATCAAGTACCGCTGGCAATTCCAATGATTACTGGAAAAGAAACTTTGGTTTCATTTCACGCCGGTGCTAACGATGTCCTTCGTCCTAGCTATCGCCCAGAGAATGTTTTCCCAATTTACAATGATGCTGTTAGAAAATTATCTGCAACCGGCGCAACGTTAATGTTGTTTACAGTTCTTGAGCGAACTGGAAACACTGGCAAGACTGCCGATATGTGGGCTGAACGTTTTAGTACTTTTAATCGAAATGTTCGAAGCATGGCCGCCGAAGTTGGCGCAATTATTGTGGATGCGAACGAAAAGCAGTTTTTATCTGATCGACGGTTATTGGCATTTGATCGATTACATTTAAATCCACTCGGCCACGATCGGGTGGCACAAGGCGTACTTGAAGTATTAGATATGCCGTTTGATCCAAATTGGAGATTGCCGCTACCGTCAGCAAAACCCACGCCATGGTTAGTTAAGAAAGCAACCAGCATCACTTGGTTTGTAACTTTTGCTTTGCCTTGGATTTGGCGCAGAATTCGCGGTAAATCATCTGGGGACGGACGTAGCGCAAAGTACCCAAATCCAACTACTTGGCCGCTTAGTTAAGCGCCAATCCACCTATTCGACGCTCCCCGTTCACCCAAATGAGAGAAAATCACATCATGCCTAAAGCAGATGAGTTAATTGATCGCGAGATCAGCTGGCTTTCCTTTAATGAGCGGGTTCTTGAACTTGCCGAAGATAAAGAAGTACCCCTTCTTGAGCGACTTCGCTATTTAGCTATTTTCTCAAATAACTTAGATGAGTTCTTTATGGTGCGCGTTGCATCTATATTAGGAAAAATTGAAAATCAAATAACTTCTACTAATACGGCTGGGTTTACTCCGCAACAACTCTTAACAGCAGTAACAGATAAAGCGCGCTCTTTGGCAGTTAGGCAAGCAAATTTATTTAAAGCAGAGGTTCTACCGGCTCTACAAGCACATAAAATTGATTTAATTCATTGGAACGAACTTCTTGAAGATGAACGAAACTACGTAACAAAACTATTTCGTGAACGAATTTATCCAGTCTTAACTCCGCTAGCCGTAGACCCATCGCATCCATTTCCTTATATTTCGGGACTCTCATTAAATTTAGCAGTGATATTAAAAAACCCCCTCACTAACGAAGAATCTTTTGCCAGAGTAAAAGTTCCTCCCATTCTCTCTAGATTTATTGCGACTTCATCCACTGGTTCTAGACGCTTTATTCCACTTGAAGATGTAATCGCAATTCACCTGCAAGAGCTATTTCCAGGGATGTTAATTGAAGATCACTACACATTTAGAGTTACTCGAAACGAAGATTTAGAACTAGAAGAGGAAGAATCTGAAGATCTCTTAACTTCACTAGAGCAAGAATTAGCACGCCGTAGATTCGGTCCTCCGGTTAGATTAGAAATTGAAGAAGGAATTGACCAGGCGCTGCAAGAACGTCTTTGCGAAGAACTTTCAATCAACCGCGAATGTGTCTTTTCCTTAGCAACGCCTTTGGATTTAACTGATCTAAATCGAATCGCAGACCTAGATATTCCAGAGCTTAAGTTTGCTCGATTCAAGTCACGGACTGCTGCTTCGTTGAGCGAAGTTGATTTTGGTGACCCAGAACTGTTCTTTGCTGCTATCCGCCAAGGTGAGATATTGCTGCATCATCCTTATGAATCATTTACAAGTTCGGTAGTTCAATTCTTACAAAATGCAGCTCAAGACCCGCAAGTATTGGCGATTAAGCAGACTCTCTATCGAACTTCAGGTGACTCACCAATTATTGAAGCACTCATCGAAGCGGCCGAAGCAGGCAAGCAAGTTCTTGCCGTAATCGAGATTCGAGCGCGCTTTGATGAGCAAGCAAACGTTCGCTGGGCACGTAAATTAGAAGCAGCTGGCGTTCACGTGGTTTACGGTTTGATGAATTTGAAAACCCACGCAAAGTTATCTCTGGTAATTCGAGATGAGGCCAATGGCCTGCGTCGCTATTGCCACGTTGGTACTGGAAATTATAATCCTAAGACCGCTCGCTTCTATGAAGACTTAGGAATTATTAGTGCGGATCAAACTCTGACTGAAGATTTAAGTAAATT
>CAZFZK010000069.1:4593-6876 GCA_964523605.1 uncultured Candidatus Planktophila sp.
CTCTCAGAGAACATCACGGTTCGATCTATTCTGGGCAGATTTCTTGAGCATTCTCGCATTTATCATTTTGTTAATAATAATGATGACGAATTCTGGATCGGTAGTTCTGACTTAATGCACCGAAACCTAGATCGCCGCGTAGAAAGTTTGCTGCGGATTGAAAAAGCTCAGCACAAAGAGATTTTACGAGAGATTTTTGATATTTCGCTATCGCCAGAAACTAGTAGTTGGCACCAATCAGGCACAGAATGGAAGCGTCACAAGAGTGCCCAAGACATTCAAGAACTCCTGATGCATAAGTACCTGAACGGATAACAGTGAACGATACCGATGTTATTCAGGGTGCCGGAGTAGTACTTTGGCGCGTAACTAAGAAAATAACTGAAATTGCTTTAGTACACCGACCAAAATATGACGATTGGTCGCTTCCAAAAGGAAAAGTAGAACCGGGTGAAACACACTTAGCTTGTGCCGCTCGTGAAGCCATGGAAGAAACTGGTTTCGAACCATTATTAGGTCCAGAAATAGGAACCGCCAAATACTTAGCAGAAGGAAATCCTAAAGAAGTTCGCTATTGGTCAGCTCAAGCTATAGGCAAATCAAACGGACCTCGTGATACACAAGAAGTTGATCAAATTATTTGGTTGCCAGTTGGCGAAGCTAAGAAAAAAGTAAGTGTTGATGATGATCGCGAGATTATTAAATTTTTTGAAAGTTTTGGTATTGATACCACTCCGATAGTTTTGCTGCGCCATGCTAAAGCTTTGAAGCGCGAAGACTGGGAAGGCGATGATGGCGATCGTCCGCTTGATAATAAAGGGCAACGACAAGCAAAACGCATGCTTTCGATTTATCAGAATTATGGCATCACCGAAATTCATACTTCTGATGCGCAACGTTGTATTGAAACCATAGAACCCATGGCAAGGTCATTGAAGATTAATCCAGTCTATTCAGAGAATCTCTCTGAATATAGGTATGAAAGAGATAAAGATGCTCCACTTGATTACGTCTGGAGCTTGCTAAAGCCAGATCTGAATGTAGTTGTTTGCAGCCATAATCCGATTTTGCCTAAATTGGTTAAAAAGTTGATCGGTAAGAAAAATTTCAAGAAAATTGAGGTTGAATTACAACCAGGCGAGGCTTTTATTTTGCATCATCGCAATGGTGAAGTCGTGGCAGTTGATTGGATCGAAGCACCTGCTGTTTAATTCGCTAGCGTTCCATCCAGTCTAACCAGCGTAAAACAATGCCTTCGCGTAGCGCCCAAGGACAGATCTCGATCTGAGTTATATGTAATCTTTCCATTACGGTTCGTGCAACTATCGCGCCGGCGGTAATTTGTTTCGCACGGCTGGCAGATACACCAGGAAGATCCGCGCGAGACTTATTTGTCATTTCACTTAATTTTGGAATCATCATCATTAGCGCACTTAGCTCTAAAACATTTGGATCACCTTTAAACCAATGAGCACCTAGACGAGCAAGTGTCCGGAACGTTTTACTAGTGGCTACGAATTGATCAGCAGCATGTTCAAAAATTTCTTCGGGAAGCTCGGAAACAATTAATTCGCGCACCCTGGATTCTAAGTTTTTAATTTCCTTATTGGTGTAAGGATCATTTTCTAGAAATTCTCGCGTTAACCGAGCGGCACCAAGCGGCAACGAGATAGTTGCTTCCGGATTTTCGTCATCACCTAAACCAATTTCTAATGAACCACCACCAATATCAATTACAAGTAACCGACCACTAGACCAGCCGTACCAGCGACGAGCCGCTAAGAAAGTCATCGTGGCTTCTTCGTCGCCAGACAAAATGTTTACATCGATGCCAAACTCTTCGTTTAAATTGGTTAAAATTTGGGCGCCATTTCGCGCATCTCGAATTGCTGAAGTCGCAAAAGCGAGAATCTCATCAGTTTTAAATTCACGAGCATGATCTACGGCGTCAGAGATAGCTTGGTGCAATAACGCAATTCCGGCCTCGGTAATCTCATTAGACTTATTTAGGTAATCAGTAAGCCGCAGTTCAACCTTCTGGTTAGTAGTCGGACTTGGCCGTGCACCCGGGTGGGCATCTACTACCTGAAGGTGAATGGTGTTCGATCCAAGATCTAGAACACCGAGTCGCATAGGCGCAATCTACAGGCTCTTTAGGCCCCACCCTGTCTTGATTTCTGAATTTTCCAATCTCCTGCCATAATTGCCAACCTTGCAGCAATGTAAGTAAAGGCCTCCCTAGCTCAGTGGTAGAGCAACGCACTTGTAATGCGTAGGTCGTCA
>CAZFZK010000070.1:0-6750 GCA_964523605.1 uncultured Candidatus Planktophila sp.
GATGATTCCAAGAATTGTTGAATCTAAGCCAGACATAATCTCAGTTTTAATTGGAACCAATGATTTCGGAAATACTCTTTTAAACCGTGAAGGTGTCGAAGTTGGTGCTCGCGTATTAGCAATTGTTGCTGAATTCAAAAAGCAATTGCCAAGTGCTAATTTGCTACTGCACACTATTTTGCCTCGAGGCATAGAAGACTCAGGTGTCGATCTACGTAACCGGGTAATTCAAGCTAACGAATACATCAAGAGCAATAAACCAAGTGACATAGAGTTTCTGGACTTGTGGGCTTATTTTGTCGCACCTGATGGGTTATCCCTCGCAGATCAATTTGTTATGGCCGATGAGCCAACTTTGAAGTTACATTTAAATGAAAACGGTTACCGAGAATGGATAACTGTTTTGTTACCAACTCTGCAACGCATGGTAAACGCTAGATAATTCGACTGCTTCTGTTAGCCTTTGCAGATTATGTCTGATTATAAATTTATTGCTGGTGATAAAAAATGGTGGCGTCAGGCTGTCGTTTATCAGATCTACCCACGTAGCTTCGCTGATTTAAACGGCGATGGAATTGGCGATCTGGCTGGCATGATTGATCGGGTTCCTTACTTAAAGTCGCTAAGTATTGATGCAGTTTGGCTTAGCCCGTTTTATCCATCTGAATTAGCCGATGGTGGTTATGACGTAGCCGATTACCGAAATGTAGACCCACGTATTGGCACACTTGAAGAGTTCGATAAGTTAATTGAAGAGTTACATAAAAATGAAATCAGAGTCTTTGTAGATATCGTCCCTAACCATTCATCTGATCAACACGAATGGTTCCAAGCAGCTCTTAAAGCAGGCCGCGGTTCACCCGAGCGCGATCGCTACATATTTCACGATGGTCTTGGCGAAAATGGCGACATCCGCCCTTCTGAATTAGTAAGTCACTTCGGCCCAACCGGCTGGACTCGCGTAACCGAACCAGATGGCACACCAGGGCAGTGGTATCTGCATTTGTTCGCCCCAGAACAACCAGATTTCAATTGGGATAACCAAGAAGTTCGCGATGATTTCATTAAAACTTTGCGCTTCTGGTCAGATCGTGGCGTTGATGGTTTCCGTATCGATGTAGCTCATGCGCTAACTAAAGATTTCTCTGATGGCTTGCCCGCCCGCAACACCATGGATATTGATCCAAGCAAGCCTGATGGTAGTGATCCGCTCTTTGATCGCGATGAAGTGCACGAGATTTATCGCGAGTGGCGCAAAGTGTTTAACGAATATGACCCACCACGCGTTGCAGTGGCCGAAGCAAGTGCACCTGCGCATCGACTTGGTGCGTATGCAAGCGAAGAAACGCTCGGTCAAGCATTTAACTTTGATTTATTGCATGCCGATTGGAATACCAAGCGTTTCAAGCACTTGATCAGCAACAGCATGAAACGTGCCGATAAATCTGGCTCTTCAAATACTTGGGTACTTTCTAATCACGACGTAGTGCGTCACCCAACACGTTATGGATTACCTGATAAAACTGATTTAGTTAAGTGGTACATATCAGAAGGAAAATCTGCTCCACTTGATGCCAAGCAAGGCATTGATCGTGCTCGCGCATCAACTATGTTAATTCTTGCGCTGCCTGGTTCTACTTACCTTTATCAGGGTGAAGAAATTGGCTTATTCGAAGTTGCCGATACTCCGCGCGAAGCAATGCAAGACCCACAATGGTTTAGAAATCCAGGCAAAGCTCGTAGCCGTGATGGCTGCCGAATTCCATTGCCTTGGACTAAAACAGGATCTTCATTTGGTTTTGGCCCGGGCGGCTCACACCTACCAATGCCAGCAGATTTTGGAAAATATTCTGTCGAAGCAAATGAAGCAGATGCTAACTCGGTGCTAAATCTTTACCGTACAGCAATTGCAATGCGTAAAGCTTTGCAGTGTGCCGAAGAAATTAGATTTGTTTTCAACTGGAATCGCAACGTGCTGCACTTCGCTCGACCAAATGGTTGGCAGTCATTTACCAACTTTGGTAAATCACCAGTAAAACTTCCGAAAGGCAAAGTTTTACTAAGCAGCCAGCCACTAGTTGGAAATCAAGTACCGGGCGAAACAACCGTTTGGTTACAGGCTTAACCTTTTACTGCGCCACCTGTTAGACCGTTGGTAATGTACTTCTGTAGCGATACGAAGATGATAATTATCGGTAGCGATGACATAACCGCGCCGGCAGCAAACATCGCCCACTGTTTAGTCCATGGATCGGCAAGCAATGATTGAAGTCCGACAGCAACCGTGTACTGCTTATTGGTATTAAACACAATCGATGCCAAAACATAATCACCAAAAGTTCCAATGAATGAAAGCAGCGCCATAACCGCCAGTACAGGCGCGACTAAACGCAAAATAATCTTGTAGAAGATTTGAGTATGCGTGGCACCATCAATTTTGGCCGCTTCATCAAGTTCCTTAGGAATGGTGTTAAAGAAGCCGTACATTAAGTAGGTTCCACCGCCAAGTGAGCCACCAAGATAAACCAAAATCAGACCGGCTTTAGTTCCGAGCCCAATTGCTGGAACGTAATCAGTTAACTTACTTAGAATTCCAAACACAGCTGTTAGACCCAAAATAGAAGGGAACATCTGAATCAAAATCAGTGCAAGCAATCCAGGGCGACGACCAGCAAAGCGAAGACGCGAGAATGCAAATGCCGCTAGCGCGCTAATGAAAACGCTGATAACTGCGGTAGCGCCAGCAAGAATAAGAGTGTTTTTCATCCAGGTTACAAACGGATAATCAGTTGAACTCAGTAAGTCTTTATAGTTACCCAAATAAAACTGACGGAAAAGTGTGAAGTTTTCGATGTTGCCCATTTTTGTTAGGGAAGTGGAAAGGATATAAACCAGTGGGAAGGTCGCAAACACGATAACGACTAATCCCACTATATGTTTCCAGCCAACTTGCATGAACCAGCGGATGAACCCACCGCGCTTTGCTTTAGGGTGACGAGCCTGCAAAGTTGTCATTGTGTTAACTCCTCTAGTCCCTTAGTACGTTTGAAGCTAAAGAATGAGATTGAGCCGATTAGCATAAATATGAGCACCGAGAACGCGCTCGCTAATCCATAATCTGCGCCGATTGATCCGCTAAAAGCGATTCGATAAACGAAAGTAATCAGAATATCTGTAGCACCAACTGTTACTTTCAGCGTCTGGTCCAGGAATGGACCACCACCTGTGAGAAGGTAAATCGCACCGAAGTTATTAAAGTTATAGGCAAAGGAAGCGATTAACAGTGGAGCAAGAGAAACTAACAACAATGGCAATTTAATCAATCTGATGATCTTCCAAGCTGAAGCGCCATCAATGCTTGCTGCTTCAGTTAAATCATTTGGAATTGCTTGCAGAGCTCCAGTACAGATCAAGAACATGTATGGGAAGCCCAGCCATAAGTTCACAAGCAATACTGCTGCACGTGCAGCACCTTGTTGCTCGAACCATTGAATTTTGTTGTCGCCCATAAAGCCCAAAATGGTGTTATTAATAAATCCATTCTGGGTATTTAACATACCTTTCCAAACATATGCGGACAAGAAAGCAGGAAAGGCGTAAGGCAGAATGAAAATAGAGCGATAAATCTTTAGGCCCCTGATTCGTTGGTCGTTAAATACCAACGCCAGAGCAAGACCTAAGATGAATGTGGAAAGAACCGAACCGAAAGCAAACAGGATTGTCCAAAGAATAATCCCGGTCAATGGACCACGGAGTTCTTTGTCACCAAATATCTTGGCGTAGTTCTTCCAACCAATTCTTACTTGCCAGCCAACCTCACTTAGTAATTCACCATCTTCGGCATTTTTGAAAAAGCCCACTTTGTCATCTGCAATAAATTTCTTGTTATCACTCAAGCGGGTCATCACTCGATTTTTCTCATCATAAATATACGAAAATCGATTTTGTTGCGCGAAAAACGCATCGGCTGTGGCTATAAAGCCATCGGTATCTAGGTTTGGCCCCAACGGAATTTTCATCGTTGTTACACCAGGATCAACGTTTACAATTTCTTCATCAGTTAAGAATTTGACTCCGGTTAGAGAGGTTGGATATCCCGACCCGTCTACAACTAAACCATCGGCTGCCGTAATTTCGCGCCAAGGATGCTTGGCATAATTTTCGCCACCTAGGAAAATTTTTCCGTTATTAAAATCTAGCCCCAAAAATAAAATACTGCCATCTTCAGCTTTGACTACTTTAATTTCATATTCAGTCGCGCCTTCAATAGGTTCGACAGCTGCTTGCTGAATAGCATCTAACGCCTCGGTATAACTTCCATTATGGAAAGAGCCATAGTTGGTAAAAGAGATATAACCGCTGTAAACAACCACGTAAACTTGAAATGCTAGAAGAAGAAGCACTCCCGGAGCTAAATACTTCGCAGGAAGTCCACCGCGACGAAGGTAGATCCAGTTAACAAGTAGTGCAACTATTCCAAAGAAAACTGCAAAGCCATACTTTTGTTTACCGATAAGAATTAGCAAAACAA
The DNA here is from genome assembly GCA_964523605.1 of uncultured Candidatus Planktophila sp. Classification (GTDB taxonomy): domain Bacteria; phylum Actinomycetota; class Actinomycetes; order Nanopelagicales; family Nanopelagicaceae; genus Planktophila. The sequence goes on from CAZFZK010000070.1 coordinate 4,532, forward strand.
AACCAACACCAGCATCAACTAAGCCCAAAATAAAAATCTTGGCAAGAGTGCCACGTAAACTTGGAGTACCACCTGAGTGCAGCTCGAAATTCTTATTTCGTTTTCTCATGGGCGGCGCGCTCCTTCGAATTCTTTTAGCGATTGATAACTGTTACTTATCTTAAAACTTTTTCATTATAAAAGTTAGGGGTCCGAAACCATTTCTGGTCTCGGACCCCTAACTCAGTACTTATATCTAATCGATGCTAATTAAGCAGCGTCGATTGTTGACTGCAGGGCCTTCATCGCAGCTGCGAAGAAGTCACCTGGGTCACCCTTTGCTGTGCCTTCAACAAGTGCCTTTTCAGCAGCACCAATCTTGGCCCATGTAGTGTCTTGGAATACGTATGAAGCCATTGGCCATGCATTCTGACCAGCAGCACCAAATGCAGCAAGACGCTTATCTGTTAGCTGTGCAAGTGCATCAGAGTTCGCAGGAATGCGCTCGGCACCCTTGATGTTTGCGAACTGGCCCTGGAAGTCTGCTGAACCGATATAACGTAGAACCTTACCTACGTTAACAGCGTTCTTTGCTCCAGCGACCTTAACTGACTGCCAGTATCCGTATTGACCTGAGAACTGGTGAGGAGTCTTGCCACCTGCTGATGGGAAGCTAGCAACGCCAACTTCATCTGCAGTCATAGCCGCTCCAACGCAATCCTTCTTTGATCCATCAGGCATGATCAACTTAGTTGAAGTCTTCTCTGCTAAACCACCAAGGATCCATGGACCTGTGATTGCGTATCCACCATTTTGGATGTTGCAACGCATTTGATCCCAACCACCGTCGATGAACTTAGGACCGTTCTTAGCTAACCAAGCAGCATATGCATCTGCACCTGGGCCGATGTAACCAATCTTCTTTGTCCATCCGCTGTTATCGCGTGTGTACTGAGAGATACCAAATGATGTTGCAATTGGAGATAAGTGGTATGGATCGTTAGCTGTACCACCACGTGCCCAAGGAAGAGTTACGCCACGATCTGAAGCAAGTAGTTGCTCCCATGTCATACCCTTTGGATCCTTTGCCTTGCTCTTGTTGTAAACAAGTGCGATGTTTTCAGTATAGATAGGCATTCCGTAAAGCTTGCCACCTACTGTGAAACCAGAACGCATATCTTTTGAGAACTTATTAGCTAATGAACCAACAACAATTGGAGCGACAACGCCGGCACCAACTAGTTGACCTGTCCAGTCATGTGCACCAACCATTAGGTCTGGGCCTTTTCCTTCTGGAACAGCTTTAATAAATTCGTTACGAAGATCTTTCTTGTAAACCACGTTGATAGTGATGCCTTGTGTCTTAGCCCATGCTGCAATAATCGGTGTTTGTGCATCCTTAGCTGCAGTCTCAGCGCCATTCCAAATTGTTACTGTATTGGAAGGTTTGGCGGCTGCGAATGAAGGAGCAACAATTGCACCTGAAGCTGCTACGGCAAGTACCAGAGCAGTTGCAAGGCTACGCTTACGTAGAATCATTGTTTGCCTTTCTAACTTTTATAGAGGGATGATCAACCCGTTAGGGATTGGCCAGAGTTTATTAGCCGTTATTCGGCGGTTCTAGCCATAACGGGATTTGTATCGAAATCGTTGTAAATGGGAGGCTGTTACATAGCCCGCGTACAGCCACAATTAGCGCCTGACCAGCCCACCTTTTCTACCTACTAAAACGGGCTGGCAAACAGGTACTTTTAGGCTCAACCTGCCAGGTACCGCGAAATACAAGGGGAAGAAATGACCTTCAACAGTTCCTTCAATGACGCCCATCTAAAGCCTCACCACGACGGTAGTGAACTTTACGTCAGTTCTGATGCGCCAAAAATAGGTTCCGAAGTAACGCTGCGAGTGCGCGTACCAAATACCTACACCTTCGATATCGGTCTTGTGCGTTATTACATGGATAGCGAATCAACTGTCGCCAAGCTGACGAAGGAAAGCGAAGGCGAAGTTGAGTCTTGGTGGTCAGCCAAGATTCCGGTGAAAAACTATGACGTCCAATATCGTTTTCTATTCTCACGAGCCGGCAAATATGAATGGCTAAATGCATCTGGTCTTTTTGCACATGATGTCCATACAAATGAAGATTTCCGAATCATTGCTCGGCCACGAACAACAACTTGGTTGAAGAGTTCGGTCTTCTATCAAATTTTCCCAGACCGTTTTGCTAAAGGCGTTGAACG
>CAZFZK010000071.1:0-6505 GCA_964523605.1 uncultured Candidatus Planktophila sp.
CTCTAGTTGAATATTCCTCAATAGCTCGCCACAAAACTTTGCGATCTACATCTGGCCAAAGCACATCTAGGAAAACGAATTCGGCATAGACCGATTGCCAAGGTAAGAAATTACTGGTGCGTTGTTCACCAGATGAACGCAAGAACAAATCAACATCACTCATCTTGGGTTGATCTAAGTATTTAGCGAAAGTCTTTTCAGTAATTGCGTCGACTTTGATTTTGCCTCGCTTTACATCGCGAGCTAGCTCTGTGGCAGCATCGACGATTTCAGAACGGCCGCCATAGTTTACGCACATATTCAAAGTTAAAGTTTTGTTCTTAGCAGTTAGCTCTTCGGCGATTTCTAATTCATTAATGACGCTTTGCCAAAGTCGCTTTGGTCGACCCACCCAACGAATGCGAACACCCATCTCATTCATCTGATCACGACGGCGACGAATCACATCGCGATTAAAGCCCATTAAGAATTTCACTTCTTCTGGTGATCGGCGCCAGTTCTCAGTACTAAATGCGTATGCGCTGATTTCTTTAACGCCGTATTCAATGGCACCTTCAACCACATCAAAGAGGGCTGCTTCGCCAGCTTCGTGGCCGGCTGTGCGCGGTAGGCCACGTTTCTTAGCCCAGCGACCATTGCCATCCATCACGATTGCTACGTGATTAGGAATCTGAATCTTGCTCATACTCGCTCCACCATCGGCATGCTACGTAAGCCACGTTCTAAATGCCAGTGTAAATAGGCAGTAATCAAACCATTTGCTTCGCGACGATTACGAAGTTCACTAGCACTGGCACTTTCCCAATCACCCGAAAGTAAGTCGCCCATAAGTTTTAGCGTTTCAACTGCAGGGGTAGCAGAAGCTGAAGGCCGGCAATCTAAACAAACTGAACCGCCACCGACAAGTGAGAAGTAGCGATGTGGTCCTTCTTTTTCGCAACGCGAACAGTTAGTCATTGAAGGCGCGTATCCCCCGATGGCAAGTGAGCGAAGCAAGAAGGCATCGAGAATAAGGGATGAGTCATAACGCTTTTCGGCTAAAACTTTTAGCGCACCGACTACTAAATTAAATTCTTGTAGCGCTGGCTCGCGCTCTTGTGGCGTGAAACGTTCAGTGGTTTCTAAAATTGCAGATGCAATAGTCCAGCGTTGGTAATCATTGGCCAGTTCTTCGCCATAGTTTGCAATTGCTTCAACTTGGGTAACTGTGTCGAAAGTTTTACCAACGTGTAATTGAATATCAACGTGGCTGCCAGGTTCTAAGCGAGCACCGAATTTAGACATGGTGCGACGAACACCTTTGGCTACACCGCGAACGCGACCATGTTCGCGAGTAAGCATGGTGATGATGCGATCGGCTTCACCCAATTTCTGGGTACGCAGAATTAACGCTTCATCACGGTAAAGGCTCACGTGCCTAGTGTAGGTAAAAGAGGTAACTGGCTCCGTTAGCGAATTGCGCGATTGATCGCCGAAACCACGGCTTTTAGTGAGGCGGTGGTGGTATTTGGATCAATTCCGACACCCCAGAAAACTTCATCGCCGATGGCGCACTCGAGATAGGCAGCAGCTGAAGCATCGCCACCTGCACTAAGTGCATGCTCGTAATAATCCAGAACTCGAACATCGACACCATATGACTGCAAGATGTTGCAGAACGCTGCGATTGGGCCATTGCCTTCGCCACTTAGTTCAACTAATTGGCCGCGATCTAAAATAGAAATAGATAGCTGCACATCTTGATCAAGGACTGATGTTTGTGAAAGACCCTTTAAGCGGAACCGACCCCACTTTTTATCATCATTAGCAGTTGGAAGATATTCATCTTCGAACACCTGCCACATGGCATCGCCGGTAACTTCGCCACCTTCAGTATCAGTCTTTTGTTGCACAACCTTTGAGAACTCAATCTGTAAACGGCGAGGCAGGTCAAGATGATGTTCATTCTTCATCAAGTAAGCAACGCCACCTTTGCCGGACTGTGAGTTAACACGAATCACGGCTTCGTAGGTACGACCAATATCTAGTGGGTCAATTGGTAAATATGGAACTGCCCAAGTGAAATCTTTAACTTCTTTGCCAGCTGCCTTGGCATCTATTGCTAAATGATCAAAGCCTTTCTTGATGGCATCTTGGTGTGAACCAGAGAAAGCAGTGAAAACTAAATCGCCGCCGTAAGGGTGACGCTCTGGCACCCGAAGTTGGTTGGCATATTCAACAGTGCGACGAGTTTCATCAAGATTTGAAAAATCAATCATTGGGTCAATGCCATGGCTAACTAAGTTCATTCCTAGAGTTACCAAGCAAACATTGCCGGTGCGCTCGCCATTACCAAACAAGGTTCCTTCAATGCGATCAGCCCCTGCTAAATAGCCCAACTCAGCTGCTGCAACGCCTGTGCCACGGTCATTATGTGGGTGCAGCGAAACAATCACGTTGTCGCGATTTTCTAGATTGCGACACATCCATTCGATTGAATCGGCATAAACATTTGGCGTCGCCATTTCAACAGTGGCTGGCAAGTTCATGATGGTTTTCCATTCTGGGGTTGGTTTCCAGATGGCATTAACCGCATTACAAACTTCGACCGCGAATTCTAATTCGGTACCGGTATATGACTCAGGGCTGTACTCAAAGGAAACTAAGGTACCCGGAACTGTAGAGACTTTATCTAAGCAATATTGCGCCGCATCGGTTGCGATCTTTTTAATGCCATCTTTATCTTGACCAAAAACCACGCGACGTTGCAAAGTTGATGTCGAGTTATAAAGGTGAACGATCGCTTGTTTAGCACCCTTAATTGACTCGAAAGTGCGATCAATTAAAGTTTCTCGAGCTTGGGTTAAAACCTGAATAACTACATCGTCAGGAATTAAGCCATCCTCAATAATCTTGCGCACAAAATCAAAGTCGGTCTGGCTAGCACTTGGGAAACCAACTTCGATCTCCTTGTAACCCATTGCGCCCAATAACTTGAACATCGCTAACTTGCGCGGAGTATCCATTGGATCGATAAGTGCTTGATTGCCATCGCGTAGATCAACCGAGCACCACTTAGGGGCAACTTTGATCTGCTTAGTTGGCCAGGTGCGATCGGTTAGATCAACTGGGATAAATGATGAATATCGATGCACTGGCATCGCAGAAGGCTTTTGCTTTGGAAAGTTCATTTATAACTCCTACTTTTAATTGGTTTGTGGACTGGTTGAACCGGTACGACAAACCCCGCGGCGAGGGGACCGGTTACTTGTCCCCGCCACGGCGGCTAAGTAGGAGCGCCTGATGAAAGGCTGACTTTGACATGGCTAAAGGGTAACCCTTGGGCAGGTAAGCCAGCAAGTTTGTGGCGGATTAAAGAACTGGCAGGTAGCGATCGAGTTCGAAAGCCGTTACTTGGCGGCGATATTCCTGCCATTCTGCTCGCTTGTTACGTAATACGAATTCAAAGACATCAGCGCCAAGTGTTTCGCGAACTAGATCGGATTTCTCCATCTCAATAATTGCCTCATTTAAATTACTTGGAAGCGGGCGAACATCAGTTGAATCAGCAGGTGCCAATACGTAGCCTTCTTCAACACCCTTAAGTCCGGCAGCCAGCATTACGGCATAAGCCAAATATGGATTGCAAGCAGAATCTGGTGAACGGAATTCAATGCGAGTGGAGTTCTCTTTCTTTGGTTTATACATCGGTACGCGAACTAAGGAACCGCGAGCACTTGGCCCCCAGTTGGCAATTGCTGGGGCTTCGCCGCCACCATGCAAGCGCTTATAAGAGTTGACCCATTGATTAGTAATCAATGTTATTTCGGGCGCATGCTTTAAAAGGCCGGCAATAAATGAGCGACCAACTTTAGAAAGATTTAATTCAGCTGTTGGATCAAAGAAAGCATTCTCTTCGCCCTTAAATAGTGAAACGTGAGTGTGCATACCGCTGCCTGGATGTTCGGTAAATGGCTTGGGCATGAAACTAGCGTGGAATCCTTGTTCTAGCGCAACTTCCTTAATCACATGACGGAAAGTCATGATGTTATCGGCAGTGCTTAGCGCATCTGCATAACGTAAATCGATTTCCTGTTGACCAGGAGCACCTTCATGATGCGAGAACTCAACGCTAATGCCCATCGCCTCTAACATCGTGATTGCTTGGCGTCGGAAATCATGACCAACTACAGATGGCGTGTGATCAAAGTAGCCACCTGCATCAACTGGCACTGGTGCTTCGCCAGCTTTTGGTTGATTCTTAAATAAGAAAAATTCGATTTCTGGGTGGGTGTAACAGGTGTACCCCATCTCGGCAGCCTTATTCAAAGTGCGTCGCAAAACATTGCGTGGATCGGTCATTGAAGCGGAGCCATCAGGCATCGCGATATCGCAATACATACGGGCTGCCCCTGGTGCTTCAGTGCGCCACGGCAAGATTGAAAACGTGGCCGAGTCTGGTCGAGCCAACATGTCTGATTCGGTTACGCGAGCAAAACCTTCAATCGCTGAACCATCAAAGCCAATACCTTCAGCAAAAGCATTCTCTAATTCGGCAGGTGCAATCGCGACAGATTTTAGAAAACCTAAAACGTCGGTAAACCACAATCGAATAAAACGAATATTGCGTTCTTCAATTGTGCGAAGAACGAACTCTTCTTGCTTGCTGCGCTCTGGGGAATTACTCATAAGACCATCTTGCCAAGTCCGCGTTACGGCTGTGTTACAAAACTGGCGCTAAACCTAGCTAGGCGAGCCTTCTCGCCAGCGTGAAGTAATGGGCAAGCGGCGATCTTTGCCGAATGCGCGAGCCGAAACCTTGGCTCCTGGCGGATATTGGCGGCGCTTATATTCGGCCGTATCGACCATGGCAATTACTCGAGCAACCGTTGCGGCAGCAAAGCCAGCTGCGATGATCGCGGTAATCCCCTGGTCTTCATCGACATAACGCCACAAAATTTGGTCAAGTAATTCATAGTCAGGCAGCGAATCTGAATCTTTTTGATCGGGGCGCAACTCGGCGCTAGGTTCTTTGCTAATTGAATTTTCTGGAATTGGTGGCACTTCACCATCGGCAATCGCTTTGGCATTGCGCCACTTAGCGAGTGCCCAGACATCGGTTTTGTAAATATCTTTAATCGGGGCATATCCGCCAACAGCGTCGCCATACAAAGTTGAATAACCAACAGCTAGCTCAGATTTATTACCAGTCGCCAAAATCAAATGACCTTCTTGATTTGAGATTCCCATCAAGGCGGTACCGCGAACTCGGGCCTGCAAATTCTCTTCAGCTAATCCTTTTAAAGTCATTGAATTTAAATAAGCAGAGACCATCGGCTCGATCGGCAAAATACGGAAATGAATGCCAGTGTTATCAGCAAAGGTTTGCGCATCAGCAATGGAGTGCTCTGAGGAATATTTGCTCGGCAAAGCCACGCCATTAACGCACTTTGCACCAATGGCATCGACGGCAATCGCTGCAACTAGCGCTGAATCAATACCGCCTGATAGACCAAGTGCGACACTGCGGAATTTATTCTTGTAAACGTAATCGCGTAATCCGCTAACTAGCGCATTCCAAATTTCAGCTTCATCACTTAGCCGTGGCGTGATAACTGGGGCTACTGAATTAACCGGTGAATTACTCTTTTCCGAAATAATTAAATCTGGTTTGCCAGTACCGCCAGCAGCTGCAATATCTAAGACAATTAATTCATCGGCAAATTGTGGTGCGCGGGCAATTACTGATCCATCGGCAGCAACAACGATCGTGTCGCCATCGAAAACTAAATCATCTTGGCCGCCAGTCATATTTACATATGCCAGTGGAGCACCAAATTCGCGAGCTCGCTTTTGTACAAGCGCTAAACGCACATCATCTTTATTTCGTTCAAATGGACTGCCATTAGGCACTACGACTAGACCTGGCATGCGCGCAGAAAGCGCATGGATTAAGCCGCCGTCTTGCCAAAGGTCTTCGCAGATTGCAATACCGACATCGATGCCACCTACACGAACTAACAAAGTTTCGGTGCCTGGGACAAAGTTTCTAAACTCATCGAAAACGCCATAGTTAGGTAAATGTTGTTTTACATAGCGGGCTTTAATTTCACCGTTGTGAATAATTGCCACCGCATTTTGTGGAGCACCTACTGGTTGGCCTTGGCGATTTGGGGCATCGGCAATCTGATCTAGATAACCAACGACGGCAGTAATCTCGCCATGGCCATCTGCCTTTAACCGCTTTGCTAATGCGCCAATGGCAGCGATAGATGCGCTACGAAAAGATGGGCGAAGTGCTAAATCCTCAACTGGATAACCGGTTAAAACCATTTCCGGAAAAACAATTAGTTCGGCGCCTTCAGCCTGAGCTGCCCCGACATAGCGGGCGATTAAATCGGCATTACCCGCTAGATCACCCAAGGTTGGGTTGATCTGAGCTAGCGCTACCCGCAACTTCATTACTCAAGCGTACTCGGGTAAAGTTCTACTCGTACCCGGGGACCATTTTGGCTTCGAGGAAGGT
>CAZFZK010000072.1:0-6442 GCA_964523605.1 uncultured Candidatus Planktophila sp.
TCCTTGAAACCACAGTGGCTGCTTGAGCAGAGCAACTAGTGCTGAGGAAGACCCACAGCAAGCTGCTTACAACTAAAGCACGGAACCTTGTATTCATTATGCATTAGCCAATTCAGCAGTGCTGAAATCTAATCCTGCGCTTCGAAAATCCAACTCCAATGCTTGAAGAGATGGATGCGCACCGCTCATCTCGTCACGACGAGAGTTTATGTTTGCGTCACGATAAATTGCATTGACTTCTTCGTACTGGGCACGAAGTAGGATCTTTTTACTCTCAAGAACTTCAAGCTCGCGCGAAAGTACTTTTGAAAAATCGAGTTCAGATTCTTCAACAGAGCTTCCTGACTTACTCTTTTTTGCATCACGGCGTTCTTGGAGCTTGCGAAGGAGCCAAACCTTACGTTTTCCTCTAAGTACTGCGCTCTCTATTTCTGAGTAATGCATGAAGGAGATAGTGACTCCGACTATTACAAATGTAAGTTGTATTACCGTGTAGAAAGCCCATAGGAATTCAACACGCCAGTTCTCTGGAATCTCCGTCAAGTTTCCTGCTGTTAAAGCAGAGTTACTTGCTCGAATGTATGAGAGAAATACAATAGTTGATGTTAAGAATGCTGCAACGACTGAAAAGATTGCATTGTAAATTCCTGATTTAGGACGTGAGCGATCAAATTGTGACTTCAAATAGATTCCCAATATGTGTGCAGCACCAACAGATAATCCACTCACTGCAAGTGTGACGATGGTTGCTGAGACTTTCTTTTCTCCTAGCAATACACGGAATGCTGGTGCAGTGATCGTGTATTCGCCAATAAATAGGATGATTAGGAAGGGAACATAAAGATAATTAGAGATCATTCGAATTCGAGCAAACTTGGCCATTGGCACTTCTTCGATGCCACCATCAAGCTTTTCTTGAACTCTTGCAAGATCTGCTTCGGCTCGCGCGAGGTTCTTTGCTAGAACTTCTTGCTTTCCTTTTTCTTGAATCTCCAGGCGAGCGGCGTTCACTTTCTGGTTTTCAATATCAAGCTTTTTCTGTTCGAGATCCAGGTCGAGTTCACGACCAAAAGCCGCATATTGACGATGAAGTTGAATCAAATATGGCACAGATGCTTTGCCCCAGTCCTGGCGTGGTACCTGATTTTTTCCATCTTTACGACCGTGCTTACGAGCGACTTTAATGATCTGCTTTGGTGCTGATGAGAGGTTCTTGCTTTTCATTTCTTTCTCCTTTTATTGGTTGTTAGAAGCCTGAAAGATCAGACTGTTGGTTGATGTTTGTGATTCCGAGCTGGTTTAGATAACAAGTCCAGTAGTTCTGAACCTGGTCGAGCAGTTTTGTGTTGATCTTTGAATTCTTAGATCCGACCAGGACTACTGACAGATCAGAGAAATCTGAAGTGGCATTGCCTGCCCTAGATGTAGCTAGCTGGCAAGTCGCTGTTGAATCAAGGCCAGAGAGAGCTTTTGGCAGATCAAGGCCGCGCTGATCAACAAGATCTGATGCAATGACCAAGATGCGACGTGCAGTTGGAAATTCAGCTTTAGCGCTCACGAAATTGTTGAGACTTAGCTTGAAGGCACCTTCGACATCGGAACCCATCTCGATTCCGGGATTACCTAAGAAAGAATCGAGGCGCTGCTTGTTGATTGAAGTTTGCTTGGCATCTTGGCAGATGATGCTGGCTGGCTCACGAAGTGCATCAGGCAGTAATTGCTGGCGGCCAAGCATTGAGACAACAGCGCTGATGCAATCAGTGTTGCTACCTTCAAGAGCAGGGGAGCCCCATATCTCCTTGCGAGCCTGCATGAGCGAATTCCAGAGCTGCTTTGACCCATCCATGTTTAAGTTCGATGAGCGAATGTAGGTATATAGGTCATTGCCGGATTTGCTTGAAACGAGGCGGATGCGTGGAGCTTGAGCAGAATTCTTAGTCACGAACTGAATGCTCAAACCCCGAGGTGCTACAGGAGTCTCGGCGAAAGGGTTACCGAGAGAATCTCCAGTGATGTATCCATCGATTCCAGAACCCAAGGCTTCGAGCTGAGCCATTGGATAGGTGGAACCAGATAGGTCCACTACGTATGTAGCAACCTCGGGGGCTGGCATAGGAGGGAAGGCGTCCTCCGTTAGGGCTGATTTTGCGAGATCTACCGGCCCGCAAGCGGTGAGTGACATGACCAGTGCCAAAGCACCTGAACCAACCAAAATTGCTTTAAAAGCATTGAAAATCAATGCTTTTTGCGAATTCTTACCGAACATTTCATTCTCCTTCTTCGTAACCAGGTTGGTTACTATGGCACTACAATATTGATAGACATTGATAGATGTCAAGTGTTATCCCCTCAAACCTCTTTTCAAGCGTAAAACGACACGCCAGCACCCTTGATAGGGTCGGTTTGCATTCTGATAGAGATCTGATAGGTTTCAGGTATGGCACAAACCAAGCAAGCGCTCAGCGGCACAGAAGCGCTTCAAATCCTGGAGACAGGCGCAAGCATTGATTTAAAGCGCGCTCGCCAATTAGTTGAAGAAGCTGCAACAGCCGACATTGCCTCATATTTCAAAGGCGCTGATCTAGGGGAGATAAGCCCAAGTCTTAATTCGACCTTGGTTTCAGCAGCTATAGCCGGCGGCCAGTGGGGATTTAACAGTCTAGTTTCGAGATTGTCCTCATCTAATGTTCATGAGGCGGACTATGAACACGTAGCTAATGAGATCCTTGAAATTGTTTCCCCGCTCACAAAAGTCCTCAACTACGCCAGATTCCGCACGGGTGCTATTCAGTCCTATGTAGCTCAATGTGATGTGCCTTCGTTCAAGCTTCAAACCATGATGATTTCTAAAGCCGATCTCTCTGAGTATGAGAGCCGAATCCAAAAGATTAAAAAGACAAAGATCTCTGATGACAATACATTACTGAACTGGGGCTATGAAGTAGATGAGCTCTGCGAGTTTCTGAGCAATACACAAATGAACAATACCGATACCGGAGAAAATTTAGCGTCAAGAAGCAAAAAAGGAACTGTAAGTACAAAGTCGATTTCTAGCTATTCCAAACATTGGCACTCATATATGTCCGAGATTCTCGCACCAGAATTAGGTATTAGATGGCGTGGGGATAAAGAAGACTCTATTGCCACACGAACTGCATATTTAGATGGATACAAGGCCCGAAGTTGGTCGCAGCTCCAAAAAGAGCTAAATGAAACTGTCTCTACAAGACGTGCGTATAAAGCTGCCAAGAAGGCTAGAAAACCTTCAAAGTCATCTGGAAAATTAATCACGGCAGAGCATGATTTAGATGGACGGCTGTTGACCATTACTTATGACATTGCTGGTGTTGATGAGGATCTAATAGAACCTGCTCTTAAATCTCTTAAAGCTCAAATCATTCTTGATCCAAAATCACCGGAAATATCTGTGAACATGAAGACTGATAGCACACATCTATCAATTAGAATTGAGCGTCCTATCAAGGGTGACATTGAAGTTATCAATGTACTTTTGAATTCTCACCGCTAGTCGATACGCCTCTACTTATAATTGCGGTTCTGGGGATAGCCTTAGCTCATGCGGGCCAAGTCTTCACCATTGCAAACGGGAGATCCTACAAGTTTTGGAGGATGGAAACTAAAAGGACGTCTTGGCGAAGGCGGCTCCAGCCTAATTTATCTCGGTGAAAAAAATGGAGTTCTAGCTGCACTAAAAATGATTAAGAGTTCAATGATTGGGCATGGCGACATTCTTGAACGGTTTGCAACGGAAATAAGAAATCTGAAAGCTTTAGATCATCCAAACATCGCAAAATTTATCGAGGCAGACATTCAAACAGAGGTCCCATATCTTGCGGTTGAATACATTGACGGCCAGAACTTGGATCAGTTAATTACAGAGCAAGGTCCCTTAGACCTGAACACTTGGTTGAAAATGTTTACAGAGATCTGTTCTGCACTTCACTACTGCCACTCAAGAAATGTTTTTCATAAAGATGTTAGTCCAAAGAACATTGTGATCGGCAAAAGTGGCGCTGTCTTGATTGATTTTGGTCTGTCTTATGAGCAGGGTACTGAGAGATTAACGCAGCTAGAAATCGCAGTTGGCACTCCCGAGTTTATGTCTCCAGAACATTGGACAGGTCCACTTCGAGCTGAGATGGATATCTTCTCATTAGGTTCAACTTTTGTTTTTGCTGGTACAGGTAATTTGCCATTTAATGCTGAAACGAAGAGGCAATGGGATTTTTCAATAAGAAATTTAGCTCCGAACTTAGTCGGCCTTTCTGACTTTCAAAAGGATCTTGTAACTCCACTTTTATTCAAATTACCGGACGAAAGACCAAAGCTGGATGTTGTATTAAAAGCTCTCCAAGAATTGAAATCTGGCACTAAATATTCTGCCTATCAGGAATATCTTGAGGGGAGTGAGTCAAAATTAGGAGCAATAGAGAAAGCGCGATCTACTGGAATCTCGCCGTTAAAGAAGGTTGGAGTTGGTGTAATTGTTGGGGTACTCGCAACCTCCATTGCGATCTTTGGACTGTCCTCTCAAACATCAAACCTGAATTCCGAACAAGCGGGCGAAGTGTCGCCTTCAGTGGCAGCGAGCTCCACCACAAGTCTTTCACCATCTGCAGCCGTTACGGCTTCCCCTAAAGCCTCTGCCACCAAAGCACCTGTTGCTGAAGTTTCACCCCAAGTGAGTAAACCAACACCTGTAGTTTTGCAACCATCTTCCAAGCCGACGGTTAACAGTTCTTCCGATAGCAGTAATTGTGTCTCAATCTATAAAACTGGTAGTTATGAAGATGCAATTAAGCAGTGTGCAAAAGAAGTAGCAGCTGGATCTGTTGAAGCTCAGTATTACCTAGGGGTTAGTTACCGACTCACTAGAGATGAGGTTAATGCGAGAAAGGCATTCCAAGCATGCGCCCAAAGAGGGAATTTAGAATGCGTTAACGAATTTGCTTACTATCAGTTCCGAGAAGGCGATAAGTCTCTTGCCCGTGGAAACTGGATGAAAGCTTTCGATGGCGGCGTTATTGAAGCTGGGCGAGCTTTGGGAGTCAGCTATAAAACCGATACAAATTATTCACAAGCAATCTCTTGGTTGGATAAAGCTGCATCAAAAGGTGACAAAGATTCAGCCATCTATGCAGTTGAGATCTATCAGTACGAATTAAAGGAGCTCGACCAAGCTTTAACTTACGCACGGAAATATGAAGCGGCTGGAATTTCTGGAATGAAAGAGCGAATTGGAACAATTCTTTTCGTTCAAAAGAAGTATGCGGAAGCAAAGTTGGCACTTCTGCCATGTGCAGAGAAGGATTACATACCCTGTATGTCGGTATTAGCATTAGTTTATTACGAAGAAAAAGATGTAGTTAACGCAAAGAAGTGGGCAAGCAAGTCTGCAGCAAAAGATCAGGTTGCTGCCATTAATTTGATGGCACGAATAAGCCTTTATCTTGAATATGATCTCGCAACAGCAAAAATTTGGTATCAAAAATCTGCATCCAAGGGTGATCTAGAGGGCATGCACAGTTTGGGCTCGACTTTTGCCCTTCTAGATAATGACATAAAAATGGCTTGTTTCTGGTGGGGTCAAACTTTTCTAAAGGGTGCCGCACAGCAAAAAGCGGGAACAGATACTGAAACTACGCAAAAATGGATTGATGCTGCTTCAGAGCAATACGATAAGCGTGACTGCAAGAATAAGTAACTCAAATCTCCTCTAATGTGTCAGTCCGCTTGCGTATAGTAGCCGCATGAACTAAGCCTAGTGAACGCTCAATTGTCGAGTTAGGCATCAAAAAGACTATCCGCGTTACTCCTAGGTTGCTACCTTACAGTTATGAAATCAGATACCCAACTAGTGGGAGCTGCTGGAGAACATCTCGTGCTTTCCAGATTACTTGCGAGAGGGATATTGGCCGCACAGGCACCGCGCGGCTCACGGAAGGCCGACATTCTTGTAAACCATCTTGATGGCAAAGCGCCTTGCCTCATTCAGGTGAAAACTCGGTCTGGAAAAGGCGCTGATGGTGGATGGCACATGAAGGCGAAGCATGAAGACATCAAAGATAAAGACATGTTCTACTGCTTCGTCGACCTCACGGAAACTCATCCGATTGTTTTTGTAGTCCCTGCTTCGCAAGTCGCAAAAGTTGTCACGGAATCTCACGCAAAATGGCTAAGTACTCCAGGCAAGAAAGGTCAACGACATAATGACACAGATATGCGACGCATCAGAAATAACTATGGCATGGACTTAAAAAATGCACCTGATGGTTGGATGGGGAAGTATCTCGAGAATTGGAAGTTGATTTCATGAGTTATGTCTACATTCTGACAAATGAGGCGATGCCCGGCTATATAAAGATTGGTTTAACTAAAAATCTAGTTTCTGAACGAGTATTGCAACTTGATAACACGAGCG
>CAZFZK010000073.1:0-6371 GCA_964523605.1 uncultured Candidatus Planktophila sp.
ATTTCAATGGCTCATCTAAAGGGCACCCTCGATAATTTCGCGCGTCACATGTTTGGTCCTGATGTCACGACTCGTTTGCGCCCATCATTCTTCCCGTTCACCGAGCCAAGTGCCGAAGTTGATGTCTTCTTCAATGGTCGCTGGATTGAGTGGGGCGGCTGCGGAATGGTTAATCCAAAGGTGCTCGAAACTTGTGGCGTTGATACCAAAGAATTTAGTGGATTTGCTTTCGGTATGGGTCTTGAACGCACATTGATGGTTCGACATGGAATTACCGATCTCCATGAAATTGTTGAAGGCGATTTACGTTTTACTCGTCAGTTTGGAGTTGGTCTCTAATGCTAATTCCACGTTCTTGGGTAAACGATTTCGTCGATTTAACTGGTATTTCCGATGAAACTATTGCCGATGCCTTTGTTCGAGTGGGCTTTGAAATTGAAGAAGTCAGTAAGAAAGGGACCGATTTAACCGGTCCGCTTGTTATTGCTCGAGTGTTGGCAATCGAAGAGTTGGCCGAACATAAAAAACCTATTCGCTATGTAGAACTTGATTGCAACGAAGGCCAAAGTCGCTTTGTAATCTGTGGCGCCCGAAACTTTGCCGTGAATGATTTAGTTGTGGCAGCGCTACCAGGTGCGGTATTGCCGGGTGACTTTGCAATTAGTGCTCGCGAAACTTATGGCAAAACAAGTAACGGCATGATCTGTTCATCAAAGGAATTGGGCTTAGGCGATGACCATTCAGGAATTATCGTTCTAGCTGAAGGCTCAGCTGAAGTAGGACAAGATGCGATCGAGTTATTGCAAATCAACGACACTATCTTTGACATTGCAGTTAACCCTGATCGTGGTTATGCCTTAAGTATTCGAGGTGCAGCTCGCGAGATTGCCGGCGCCCTCGGTCTGAACTTCACTGATCCAATAACACATGCTAAAACTTTAGAATTCAAAGAGAGCAGTGGCGCAACGCCAATCAAGATTTCAGATGGGGCGATGGTGGCCTACCTTCGTTCCCTTGATAACTTTAATCCAAAAGCTCCTTCGCCAATTTGGTTAAGTCGCCGGGTCGAAAAAGTTGGCATGCGCTCAATCTCGTTAGCAGTTGATGTGACTAACTATGTAATGATCGAACTTGGTCAACCGCTACACGCATTTGATCGCGCAAAGATTGCTGATGCGCTCGAAATTACTTATGCCCAAGATAAGAGCAAGTTCACCACTCTTGATGGCCAAGAACGCGAATTGGCTTCCAGCGATTTAGTAGTGCGCGATAGCAAGCAAGTTTTGGCGCTAGCTGGCACCATGGGCGGACTAGATTCTGAAATCACTGATGGAACTACCACAATTGCAATTGAAGCAGTTCGATTTGATCCAATCGCGATTGCTAAGAACTCTCGTCGCCATAAGCTTTCAACTGAAGCATCTCGTCGCCTAGAGCGTGGTGTTGATCCATCATTGGCTGAGCTGGCTTCAGCACGTGCAGCTGAATTAATGATGGCGCTGGGTGGTGCGACCTACCTGGGTACTTCTAAATCTGGTGAAGCTAAGTACCCAGCAATAATCGCGCTAGATCCTAAATATGTAAACGATCGTTTAGGTACCGAGCTTTCTACAGATGCAATTGCTAAAGCTCTAAGCACAGTTGGTTGCGACGTGGATGTTAAAAGTTGGCAAGTTGATCCACCATCATGGCGAGGCGATCTGCAGATTCCAGCTGATCTAGTTGAAGAAGTAGCGCGAATTGTTGGCTACGACCAGATTCCATCGGTTTTACCTCGTAGTCCTTTTGCGGCAACCCTGACAGCTGTTCAGCTTCGCCGTCGCACGATCGCAGCAGCACTTGCAGCACGTGGCTTAACTGAAGTTCAGAATTTCCCATTCGTCGCCGAATCAACCATGAAAGCCCTTAACTACACCGGTGAGCGCGCAGCCACTTTCCGAATTGCAAACCCAATGTCTGAAGAAACACCTTTGATGCGTACCCATTTGATTCCAGGGTTAATTGCAGCTGCCCAACGTAATCTCTCACGTGGTGCTCGCGACTTTGCCCTCTTTGAGATTGGTGCAATTTTTCGCAACACCACGAAACTAGTCGATGGAATTTTCCCACCGCTGGGCAAAAAACCTGATGCCGCAACGATAAAGGCAATCTTTGACAGTGTCCCTCCGCAGCCAATTCACTTAGGCGCAATCTTTGTTGGAAAAACAAATGGCGATAATTGGCGTACTAAAGCGCGCGCATATGAATGGGCTGATGCGATTGCTGAAGCACAAACTGTTTTGGATCTGTGTGGATTGAAATACACCGTTGAGCGGTCGGACTTCGCGCCTTGGCATCCAGGACGTTGTGCTGAATTACTGGTAGATGGAAAAGCTGTGGCTCATGCCGGCGAACTCCACCCGCGCGTTTGCTCTGAATTTGGGTTGCCAGCGCGTTCATGTGCGCTAGTAATTAATCTTGATGCCCTCCCTGCTAGTAACACAGTCAGAGCTGCCGTAATTGGTTCAATGCCGATTGCAGTTCAAGATGTAGCACTCGTCGTGGCTGCAGATGTATCAGCAGCAGCCCTTGAGCAGGCTTTGGTTGACGGGGCAGGAGAGCTACTCGAATCAATCGTGCTCTTTGATCGTTATGACAAGATCGGTGACGGCAAGATTTCATTGGCTTTCACACTTTCCTTCCGGGCTCCTGATCGCACCCTTACTGGTGAAGAAATCACTGCTGCTCGTGAATCGGCGGTAGCCAATGCGGCCAAACTTTACGGAGCAACGGTTCGTTCCTAGACTTGCATAATTATGCATAAACCTGCATAATTATTCCCATGAAAACTGCAATCGTTGGAGCTAGCGGCTATGCCGGAACTGAGCTGCTCAGACTCCTTTTGGACCATCCAAATTTTGACCCAACTGTGATTACTGCGCATTCAAATGCTGGTGAACTAATTACTTCAGTGGCGCCACAGTTAGCAAAGCTCGGAGATCGTAGGTTCGAGGCCTTTGATCTTGCAAAAGTAAATGCTTGCGACTTGGTTTTCCTTGCTCTGCCACACGGTGAATCTGCAGCGGTGATCGCCCAATTCGGCCCAAATCTAAAAGTGGTTGATCTCGGAGCGGATTTCAGACTTACTAGCGCTGAGAAATGGGTTCAGTATTACGGCGGCACACATGCCGGTACTTGGACTTATGGCCTACCAGAACTGCCAGGCAAACGTGATGTGATCAAGAAATCTATTCGGGTAGCAAACCCAGGATGTTATGCGACCTCTATTTCACTAGCGATCGCTCCGGCACTTGGTTTGGTTGATACTCGCGACATCGTTGTGGTTGCAGCTTCTGGAACCACTGGCGCGGGCCGAAGTGCAAAAGTTAATTTGCTGGGTAGCGAAGTTATGGGTTCTCTATCCTCATATAAATTCGGGGGAGTACATCAGCACACTCCTGAAGTTGAAGAAGCACTCACACATATTGCGTGTAGTGATGTGAAAATATCGTTCACCCCGATTTTAGCTCCGATGCCCCGCGGAATTCTAAGTACGGTTACCGCGAAAATAACTGCTAGTGCAACAACTGAAACCATGCATGCGCTCTATACCAAAGCTTATGCGGCAGATGAATTTGTTACCGTGTTGCCAATGGGACAAATGCCTAAGACAAATTCAGTTATCGGCAGTAACCATGTTCATCTACAAGTAGCAGTCGATTCGCATACCAATCGACTAATAGTTTCAGCTGTAATTGATAATTTAGGCAAGGGTGCCGCTGGTCAAGCAATTCAGAATGCGAATTTGATTTGTGGACTGCCTGAAAACGCCGGTTTAGAAACGTTAGGACTAGGCGTTTGATCGTCATTAAATATGGCGGTCACGCCATGAAAGATGAGAGCGGGACATTTGCCCAGGCGATTGCGGCTGCGATTTCTCAAGGTATCGAGTTGGTAATTGTGCACGGTGGTGGACCGCAGATTGACGCAGCTCTTCTCTCGGCAGGCATCCAAAGTCAAAGTATTGGTGGCTTTCGGGTGACTACGCCAGAAATATTTGAAATTGTACAAAGTGTTCTGGCTGGCGAAGTTTGCGCAAACGTAGTGTCTAATTTACGCAAAGCTGGCGTAAATGCTGCCGGTATTTCCGGTCGTGATGGAAATACGCTACAAGGAATTAGAATGACCAAGATTGTGGACGGAACTCCAGCCGAACTCGGTCTGGTTGGCGAAGTTACTAGCGTCGATACGGAGTTGATTGAATCGCTACTAGAAGAAAAATTCACACCAGTTATTTCACCACTGGCAAATGAGATTGCTGCCGATAATGGTCTGAATGTAAATGCTGACTTAGCCGCCGCTGCGATCGCAGGTGGGTTAAATGCTGAGTCATTAATCGTATTAACCGATGTCGCCGGTATCTATCGAAACTTTCCAGATCCAACTTCAATTATTTCTGAGATCTCAGCTGCTGAATTAGCCGAAATGAAGAATAAATTCCAAGGTGGCATGGCTCCAAAAGTGGCGGCATGTTTGGCTGCTATTGCCGCTGGGGCCACCGCTGTTCGGATCATCGATGGCAATAGTGCGGAGAACTTATTACTGGCACTAGCCGGCAGTGGCGGAACTTTGGTGCACGCATGAATGCCAATAATGCCAATGCTAGAAAATCTGCCGTAGCTAAATTAATTGCATCTGGAAAGATTACCTCACAAAGTGATTTAGTTAAAGCGCTTAAGAAACAAGGGATTATCGTCACGCAAGGAACTGCAAGTCGTGACCTCGAAGATATTGGTGCAATTCGGGTTAGAAATAGCGATGGCGAGATGGTTTACGCACTTACTGATTCACAACCTATTTCGACAAAGAATTCTTTTCCCAGCGAACTCGTTTTAACTGCAACTCCGAGTGGAAATCTAGTCGTGATCAGAACCCCAATAGCTGCTGCACAAATGTTAGCCAGTGCTATTGATGGACTTTCACAATCTGGAAAGTTGCCAAGTGCAATTGGAACGGTCGCCGGAGATGACACAGTCATAGTTGTGTCCGACACAGCAAATGGTGGCAGTTCATTGGCGAAGAAGATCTTAGGATTAGCCAACTCAAAAAGCGGAGGTAAATTATGAGCACCGGAGCTACCCATACTGGCGGAGCTTTGTGGGGCGGCAGGTTTGCCGATGGTCCCAGCGATGCTCTTTTTGCCTTGTCCCGCAGTGTGCAATTTGACTGGCGTTTAGCACCTTACGACCTACGTTCATCGCTGGCTCACTTATCAATTCTCGAAAGTTCTTCGCTATTGCCAGCCGAAACGGTTTCAAAACTGCGTAGCGCCTTAAAGGAGTTACAAGCAGAAGTCGCGAATGGAAAATTTCTTCCGATCGATTCTGATGAAGATGTTCATAGTGCCTTAGAACGTGGCTTAACTGAGAAGATTGGTGCCGTCGGAGGAGCGATCCGAGCAGGTCGTTCTCGTAATGATCAAGTTGCAACTGATTTACGTTTATATGCCATCGATCATATGTTGACTATCGCCTCTGAACTGACAAATCTTTGTGACGTAATCATTGCCAAAGCTGCCGAATACAGCGATGCCCCGGCACCAGGATTTACCCATTTACAGCACGCCCAACCAGTAATTTTCGGCCACGAAATTGCAAAGCATGCACACGCATTTCAGCGCGACCTGAGTCGAATTAGTGATTGGTTAACTCGCACATCGGTTAGCCCACTTGGCTCTGGTGCATTAGCGGGTTCCTCTTTGCCACTTAATCCAAAAGCAACCGCAAGTGATCTGGGATTTACGCAATCGGCTGGAAACAGTATTGATGGCGTAAGCGATCGTGACTTCGTTTCCGAAGCGCTTTTTATTTTGGCAACTATTGGAATTCATTTATCTCGCATCGGCGAAGAATGGTGCATCCTGGCCACTACTGAATTCGGTTGGGCCAAAGTTGCTGATGCCTATTCCACTGGTTCATCGATCATGCCGCAGAAAAAGAATCCAGATATTGCCGAATTAGCACGTGGCAAAGCTGGCCGCTTAGTAGGTAACTTAACTGGTGTTATGACGATGTTGAAAGGTTTACCTTTCGCATACAACCGTGATTTACAAGAAGACAAAGAACCACTTTTCGATAGCTTTGAAACGCTATTAGTTTTGCTACCAGCTGTTTCAGGGATGATTGCAACTACTGATTTTGATCGCGCGAAAATGGCGGCAGCTGCACCGACTGGCTTCTCGCTAGCAACTGAAATAGCAGATTACTTGGTGCGTGCACATGTTCCATTCTCACAGGCACATGAAGCAGCCGGTGCATGTGTGGCTCTTTGTGAAAAGAGTAATCGCGACCTTCATGAATTAACCGATGTTGAGTTTCTGGCCATTCACCCGT
>CAZFZK010000074.1:0-6333 GCA_964523605.1 uncultured Candidatus Planktophila sp.
TCTTGGTGCCTCGACTCATCCATATTTTGTGGCTGCCTGGTTTTGGGAGCTCTTCTACGGTTCGTTCAACCAATCGATTGCCACCAATCGTCCAATGCGGCGAGAGTGCGAGAAGCGCTCTCATCTGCTCTGGGCGCTGAATTCCAGCGTAAAGAGTTGATAAAGCCCCCATGCTCGAGCCGATCATTGCTCGGTTAGCGATAGGTATTTCTAAATTAGAGTTTTTAAGAATTTCTGGAACTATTTGATCAAATATTAAGTTTAAGTACTGATCGCCGCGCAAATGCTCTAAATCCGCCTTTACAACGTTTACCGAATTAACAACGACATCTTCTTGAAAAAATCTCTGTGGTGATAGATCTTTAGCTCGCCCATGTTGATCTTGTTTAGAGCCGCTATGGAAAACAGCGATTATGGCCGGTGGCGTAATTCCTAAATGTTCACTGACTCGGCTGGCGCTTTGGGCCATTTCCCAGGTACTGCGTCGATGCGTAGAAGTCTTACCATCAAATACATTCTGACCATCGTGTGCGATCAGTAGGTGCCTTGTTGACTTTGGAATCCAATAATCAACAATACGACCTTGCATTTGGACTCGGCTCACTTCGCCGGAAACTCCACGAATTTGATATCTCTTAATTAACTCCATAGTGGTTGAATAATGCCATGGCATCAGGAATTGTAAAGAAACGGGCAATCATTTGGTTTCGCCGTGATTTGCGTATCTCTGATCACCCAGCCCTCTTAGCCGCTATCGAAGCAGGCGATGAAATAGTTCCACTTTTTATTATGGATAGCCGAATCGCTAGCAAATCTGGCTCACTCCGACTGGCTTACTTAGCCCAAAGTTTGCGGGCGCTAGATAAGTCACTGAATGAAAAATTGTTGGTAATTGCTGGTGAACCAACCGAAGTGCTTAAAGATGTAATGGCGCGATATAACGCGGACTCCGTTCATGTTAGCTCCGACTACACACCTTATGGTGTTGCTCGCGACGCCAAAGTTATTGAAAACGGAATTGAGCTAACTCAAACCGGTAGCCCTTATGCAGTTGCACCAGGGCGAGTACGTAAAAGTGATGAAACTCCATATCGCGTTTACACGCCGTTCTACCGGGCTTGGTGCACTCATGGCTGGCGCGCACCAGCTACCAAACCATTGAATATTAACGCTGCTGAGCCACTTGCTGGTGATCGCAATTTTCCAGAGTGGAATTCCGAACTCAATATTCAAGCCGGTGAAAATGCAGCCCTTGATCGATGGCAAGAATTTCAAAGCAATGGTCTTGATTCTTACGATGAGAATCGGAACTTTGCCGGAATTGATGGCACCAGCCGATTAAGTGCACATTTGCGCTGGGGCGAAATACATCCGCGCACATTGCTAGCACAATTTGGAGATAGTAAAGCGCATGATGTGTTTCGAAAAGAGATTGCTTGGCGCGAGTTTTACGCAGATGTATTGCACCACAACCCACATACAACATGGGATTACTACGCACCTCGCTTTAAAGAGATGCGATATGACGAACCTAATTCAAAATTCAACGCATGGTGCGAAGGAAAGACTGGCTACCCATTTGTAGATGCTGCAATGCGGCAGTTAGTTCAAACCGGTTGGATGCATAATCGCACCCGCATGGTCGTGGCTTCATTCCTAGTTAAAGACTTGCACCTGGAATGGCAACACGGTGCTCGTTTTTTTGGGCAACATCTAATCGATTTCGATGTGGCTTCTAATTCGCACGGTTGGCAATGGACCGCGGGTTGCGGCACTGATGCCTCACCTTATTACCGAGTCTTTAATCCGATTGAACAAGGAAAACGTTTCGATGCCGAAGGCGACTACATTCGTAAGTATGTGCCAGAGCTCGCGCATTTATCTGCCACCGAGATTCACGAACCTTGGCTCTACTTAGATGGTTATAGCAATGGGTATGTCGAGCGAGTTGTAGATCATGCGGCTGAACGCATCGAATCACTCGAGCGTTTAGCTGAAATTAAAGCTGACAAACCCCTAGATCCTCGCGTTTAGCTTTATACATCGCCTGATCAGCGCGATGCATCATGTCGCGAGTACCGTCATTGGATACAAAACCAACACTTACTCCAATTGAAATATTTTGACCGGCTATCGAAAATGGATAACTAGCACTTGCATGAAGAGCCAGAGCTGCTTCCATGGTGCTCTCAAAATCCCCAGAAATCAGGGCTCCGAACTCATCTCCACCCAGCCTAGCCAGAGTGGAATGACTAGGTAATGAGCGCCGAAACCTCTGCGAAACGGCTCGCAAGAGTTGATCGCCAACTTCGTGGCCAAACTGATCATTAATTGGTTTGAATCCATCTAGATCTAGAAGCAGAAGTGCACCTTGGGTATTGGAAAACTCAATTAGCTCAGCCATGAATTTTCTTCGGTTTGGTAGTCCAGTCAGCTCGTCGGTTCTTGCCAACGTACGTTCAGCACCAATTTCCTGCGCTTGTCTAAGCGCGACAACCATTCGAATAAATGCCAGAAATAAAGTTGCTATAGCTGGACCAACAATAAAGCTTGGTAAATATCCAGGTTTCAGGGCTAGTAAAGATAAAAGAATTGCACTGAATAAAACAGCTACTGCGATTAGAACTGGATGAGTTGGAACTCGCAAATCACTTTCATCACGTTCATGCCATAAAGATTCAACGATTAGAAAAAGTGCAATCAGCCATAGTGAGTCGGTCCAACTGCCAAATCTATATTTGTCATGACTGCTTAACCATAAATTAATTAAATCTGCCGCAGAAAATGCGATTACACCTGTAGAGAGAATAAAGCTTCGCCAATTTAAATTATGAAAAGGGCTGAGTGAAATTATTAGCGCTATTAGAACTATGTCAGCGACTGGAAAGATAATTGCAAAGAAAGTTTCTAATTGATCACCACTGTAGTTCGGGAGAACAGGTTTCATAAGTAACGCCGAGGCAAGAGCGCTAACCCCAAGTGCGACAATTGCCGCATCTATGCTCTCCAAAATTGTGCTCGGTACGTTTGCTCTAAGTAACCGCGGGATAGCGACGAAAATAAATGGATAAAACAAAAGGTAGAGAACGTCGGATATTACTTGAAAAGTATTAGTAAGCAGGTAAACCGCGGTTAACGAAGAAATTACTGACCCGGCAAACCAGGAAAAGAGGGCAATTTCGAGCGAAAGGCGAGTACGTAAATCTTCACCCTTTAAGGCATTAATGCTTAGCGTCAATAAAGCCAGCGGGACTGCGTTATAAAGGATCAAATCAGCCGCGAGGCTAGGCTTAACTACAATAACACTTGCAACAAAAGTGGCAATTATCAAAAGAAAGCTACCGATTCGAATTAATTTCAAGGTAACCATTTCAAAACTGTAGGTACTTTAGAAAGAGCAAAAGAATAGGGCTAGCCAGAGTTACCCGGCTAGCCCTATTCTTCTAATTACTTATAGACCCGCGCTGCAAAGCAGATTACGAGAGTTCTGAGTCTGTGTTAGCGCATCTTTTGCCTGTTGCAATTGGCTAGATGTTAAGTCTTTGGTCTTATTCAGAGTTGCAATTGTAGAACCAATCTTCTTGGAACTTTCAATCGAGGCCAAGTTTTTAGAAACTGTGTTCTTTAGCTGCATGATCGATGAGTTGTACTTACTGATCGAACCATTTAGTGACTGCATCTGAATCTTTGAAGTTGAGTTGTAAGTCTTAAGCGAAGTGATTGAACTAGTAAGTTGGCTAATTGCTGTCGCTAACTTAGTTATCGCAGTTGCATTTTTAGCAGCATTAACTTTGTCAGCTTTTAGAGTTTCCAACTTTTTCTTTGAATCATTTAAAATAACGGTAAAATCATCGATCTGTTTTGTAACACCTGCAATTTTGGTAGTTAAATCTGTTACTTCTTTTTGAGCAACCGGAATTAAATCAGTTTGCTCCTTAATCTTGATAGCAAGATCAGCATTTTCTTTAGTTAGAGCATCAATCTGAGTCTGTACGTTTGCACTTGCTGCATTTTGAGCAGCTATCTGATTATCAATTTCAACTAAAGCAGCTGCTGTACTAGTCTGAAGTGCAGCGAGTTCTTTCGCAGATTTTGTATAAGAACTTGATTCATTAATGCAATCAACAGCCAAGAAGTACTTCTTAGCATTTTTAGTTGTAGCCGATGCTGGCAAAAAGATAGTGGTCTTTGTTCCGTCAAGAGTCACGGTGGACTTTACAGCTGTCACACACTTGTAGGTAAAGCCACTTACTTTGGTGGTCTTATTTACAGTGGTGCAGGTTGAGCCATTGCTGATAGCAGCATATGCGGGAGTTGATACAAACATCCCGGCGATAAGCGCCCCTGCAATAGAGAGAGTAGAAACCTTGCGCAACATATTGACCTCCATAGATTATGGGGCAATCTTACCGAAGCTGACTAAAAGGAACCGCTAGTAACGCGGGAAATACCTGCGAAATTGATGTGAGATTTTATTTATTGCGCTGGCGAATACGAACGTTCATGCCAAGTTTACGAATAAGTGGTCTTGGCCCAAATCTTAAGAAGGAACTTAAAAGAATGTACTGCCAGCCTGGAATTGAAACTGCAGCACCTTTCTGTGCATCAGACCAAGCTTTAGCAACCAGATCATCGGCATTTAGCCACATAAATTTAGGCAAAGCATTCATCTTCATACGACCGCGCTGGTGAAATTCGGTGCGAGTGAAACCAGGGGCTAAAACTGAAATTTTCAAATTGGTGCCCGCTAATTCTGTATGTAGAGATTCTGTTAAAACAGTTAAGTAAGACTTGCTCGCACTATACGTACCGCCTGCAATCCAAGCCGCAACTGATGAAACATTTATCAAAGTACCGGAGTTGCGTTCTTTCATCTTCGGCAAGATGGCGTGCATTAATCGCATAGGAGTGCGAACCAAGACATCAAACATTTGTTGTTCGGCAGCCATGTCACTTACTAAGAAAGATTTATTGATTCCGAAGCCAGCGTTATTGATTAAAACTTCAACTTCGTTTTCGGCAATAAAGTCTTCAATTGTTTTACAACCATCATCAGTTGCTAGATCAGCTGCAATAACTTTTGTTTCAACTTTAAAATTAGCCTCAAGAGCAGCAGCGCGTTCATTTAATCGGGGTAGATCACGAGCAACCAAAACAAGGTTAAAACCATGTTCAGCAAGCAGCCTAGAAAAACTCTCGCCAATGCCTGCCGTAGCGCCAGTAACTAGCGCCCACTTACCTTTATTGCCTTGTATCCCTTGATTGCTCATGATCCCCGTCGATTCAATTAAGCAAGTGAAGCTGCATCATCAGGGACGATGCCATCGGTAGATTCTTCGCGGATATGCCAACTGCTGTCGTATTCCTCGAGTAAATCTAAGAAAGGTTTGGCATCAAACCATTCCGGTCCATTTACGCCATCTGGCTTCCAAGTTCCGTTATGGATCAATTCCATTGCAATAACTGGGTTAATTGCAGTCTGCCAAACGACTGCTTGATCACCGTAATTTTCCATGGACCACGCGTTATCGACCACGTTATACATATAAACCGCACGTGGCTTACCTTCTTTATCCAAACCTTTAACCAAAGTTCCAGCACAAGTTTTGCCTTTCATGCGTGAACCAAGCGTTGCTGGGTCTGGTAAAGCAGCTGCCAATAGATCGCGTGGTGAAACCGCAACACCTTGAACATCGACAGTGTCTTTGCGATCCATGCCTAACATGTGAATAGTTTTTAACGTTGTAATAAATTGAGCACCAAGCCCATACTTGAATGCAACTTTTTTAGCATCAACTTTCTGGGGGATTAACACAACTTCTTCGTGCTCAACGTTTACGCATTCAACTGGCCCGATACCTTCTGGGAAATCGAATACTTCTAAATCACTAAATGGTTCGGTTGTATACCAACCACGACCGTCTTCCCACATTAGTGGTGGATTCAAACATTCTTCAATAGTTGTCCAAATTGAAAATGATGGCGCAAAATCAAAACCTTCGACAGTTAAATTCGAACCGTCGAATACTGTGACTGAATCTAGGCGACTAAATAAATAGTCAGATGCGTACTTAGCAAAAACATCACTCATTCCAGGTTCGATACCCATACCAACGAGTGCGTAAATTCCACGCTCGCCCCAGTTCCAGTCACGTGCGAATTGTTCGTCACCTAACTTAACTCCAGTTTCAGTGTTTGGATAATGCGGATGCGGGCGCGATAACGACATCGCCATATCAATGTAATTCGTATTTTCAATTTCGCAGGCTAAAAAAATTGGCATTACGAAACGTGGATCAACTGCATTGATCACGACATCGGGCTTTGCTTTGC
>CAZFZK010000075.1:0-6295 GCA_964523605.1 uncultured Candidatus Planktophila sp.
GTGAAGTTCGCGACGAGATGGCCAATGCAATTTGTGCGCAGATTTTATTACTTGCTGCCGAAGATGCTGAAAAAGATATTTACCTTTACATCAACTCACCTGGTGGTTCAGTAACTGCCGGTATGGCGATCTACGACACCATGCAATATGTAAAAAATGACATTGCAACAGTTGGTATGGGTATTGCAGCATCAATGGGTCAGTTCTTGTTAACAGCAGGTGCTCCTGGCAAGCGATATGCGCTGCCTCACTCACGCATCTTGATGCACCAACCGCTAGGTGGAATCGGCGGAACCGCAACAGATATTCGTATTCAAGCTGAGCAAATGGCTGCGACTAAAAAGATCATGGCCGAAATCATTGCGAAGCACACTGGTCAGACTGTTGAAAAAATCACCATCGACTCTGATCGCGACAATTGGTTTACAGCAGATGAAGCAAAGGACTATGGCTTTGTCGATCAGGTAGTCCGATCAGCTGGTCAAGTTTCAGGTAGCGGAGGAACAGCATGAACAGCAACATTTTCAACTCCAACAAAGTAAGCGAAATAACTAGTCGCTACGTTCTTCCAACTATCGAAGAAAAGACCGCTTACGGTTACAAGCGCCTTGATCCTTATACAAAGTTATTCGAAGAGCGCATCATTTTCTTGGGTCAGCCAATTGATGACACTGTTGCAAACGATGTAATGGCGCAGTTGCTAACTCTTGAGTCAATGGATCCAGACCGCGACATAATGATTTATATCAACTCACCTGGTGGCTCATTTACTGCGCTAACAGCAATTTATGACACTATGCAATTCGTTCGCCCAGATGTAATGACTATTTGTTTAGGTCAAGCATCTTCAGCTGCTGCAGTTATTTTGGCGGCAGGAGCTAAAGGCAAGAGATATGCACTCGAGCATTCACGTATCTTGATTCACCAGCCATTTGCGCAAGGTGACTACGCACAAGCTTCTGATATTGAAATTCAGGCTGCTGAAATTATGCGTATTCGCTTAATGCAAGAAGAGTTGATTTCTCGTCACTCAAATAAAACAATTGCTGAAGTAACAGCCGATGTTGAACGTGACAAGATTCTTACTGCTGCTGAAGCTGTTGAATACGGTCTAATCGACCAAGTACTTGAAAGTCGCAAGGCAAAGCCACAGGCGTAAGTAAGTAGGTTTATTGCAAGCGCATGTAATAGGTTAGGCAATGTGTTTACAGGTATAAAAAGCAAGATTGCGAAACTAACTGAGGCGGGATCCCTCTGGTCATATCCGGGATACCGTCTCTTTTGGATTTCTACGACAATCTTTGTTTTGGGTGCCTCGGCTTTTCCAATTGCGCTCGCAGTTACCATCATTGATCAAGGCGGCAATGCAACAACTCTTGGTTTGATTCTTGGTTCACGTGTGCTGGCTTCGGTAATTGGTGCGCCATTTGCCGGCGTCTGGACAGATCGCTTACCTCGCAAACAAGTAATGATTGCCGCAGACCTAGCGCGTGCAGTAATAGTTTTCTCAATGGTCTTTTTATCTGGACCGGCAATGCCACATATTTTCTTAGGCTTAGCGGTATTTCTAGTAGGCGTCGGTGACGCTTTTGGCGCAGCTGCAGCTGGTGCGATCATGCCTAGCTTGGTGCCTGATGAGAAATTGCCTGCGGCAAATGTGGCTCGAAACATTGTCGTGCGCACATCAACAATCATTGGCCCAGGTATCGGGGGAGTATCGGTTTATCTGATTGGCGGGCGCTTAACTTTCTTGATTACCGCATTTACTTTTGCACTCGGTACCTACTTCTTAAATCAGATTAAAGAAGAGATAAAAAGCGAGCCAAAAGAACGCGAATCATTCTTAACCGAAATGCGCGAAGGACTTCGCACAGTTATCGAAATTCCCTGGATCGGGGCCATGATCTTTATGGTTTCTTTTCAATTAATGGTGGTACTAGCTGCCGAAACTGTTTTGTTGCCGATTATTACAAAGCGCGAATTTGATTCAAATACTCCTTTTGCGCTATCGGCTGCAGCATTTTCAGTGGGAAGCATTATTTCGGCGATCTTGTGTGTGAAAATAAAAGTTAAACATGAGGGTCAAACTTCTATTTTGGTCTGGATGATTGTCATCGTGGCACCACTTGCACTGGCATTTCCGTTCTCTGGCACCTTCATCGTGATCGCTTACCTAATTGCTGGCCTGTCAGTTGGCCCTTGGGAAGCTTGGTGGTCAACGGCAGTTCAACGCGAAGTCCCACCGCAATTACAAGGACGTGTTTTCTCAATTGATCACATGGGCTCAACAGCTTTGATGCCATTAGGTATGGCTTTAGTTGGACCAGCTGCTGATTACTTTGGTGAGCGAAATTTACTTATCGGTGCTTCGATATTCCATATTCTGATGGGGCTTTCCGTCATGCGGATTCCAGGGGTACGCGATATGAAGATGCCGCCCAAGACAAATATCGCCTAAGAGTGATGTGGTTTCAGATTAATTATCTCTAAGAGCGAACAAGAATAAGCTCGAAAAGCCAGGCAAGAATCCACGCTAGAAATTAGGCTTGCCACATATGCACGGGGAACTCCCCGCCCCTGCTAAAGGAGAATCATGACTCGCATCGGCGAAACCAGCGACCTGCTCAAGTGCTCTTTCTGCGGAAAGACCCAGAAGCAAGTTAAGAAATTGATCGCCGGTCCAGGCGTTTACATCTGCGATGAATGTATTGATCTATGTAACGAGATCATTGTTGAAGAACTCTCCGAAACCGCAGCGCTTGGATTAACTGAACTTCCAAAGCCGCAAGAGATTTTTGATTTTCTAGATCAATACGTAATCGGCCAAGACCGTGCGAAGAAGTCTTTATCAGTTGCCGTTTATAACCATTACAAGCGCGTTCAATCAGGGGATTCAAAGCGCGAAGATGGCATCGAATTAGCAAAGAGCAATATTTTATTGTTGGGTCCAACTGGTTGTGGTAAAACGCTTATGGCCCAAACACTTGCTCGCATGCTTAATGTTCCATTCGCAATTGCAGATGCAACTGCATTAACTGAAGCAGGTTATGTGGGCGAAGATGTTGAAAACATCTTGCTTAAGCTTTTGCAAGCTGCTGATTACGATGTTAAAAAGGCTGAAACAGGAATTATCTATATCGATGAAATCGATAAGGTCGCACGCAAATCTGAAAATCCATCGATTACTCGCGACGTTTCAGGAGAAGGGGTTCAGCAAGCACTACTCAAAATTCTTGAAGGAACCGTTGCATCCGTGCCACCACAAGGTGGTCGCAAGCACCCACATCAGGAATTCATTCAGATAGATACAACTAACGTTCTCTTCATTGTTGGTGGCGCATTCGCTGGTCTTGATAAAATTATCGAAGCACGTGCCGGTAAAGCGGGTGTTGGTTTTAATGCAACTCTGCAAACCACCGAAGATAAGAATCGCAAAGATATTTTTGCCGATGTAATGCCCGAAGATTTACTTAAGTTCGGCATGATTCCAGAATTCATTGGCCGCCTACCGGTCCTAACCAGCGTTGAAAATCTGGATAAGCCAGCCCTAATGCAGATTCTGACCGAGCCAAAAAATGCTCTCGTTAAGCAATATGCCAAGCTCTTTGAACTTGATTCAGTCGAACTTGAATTCACCCCTGAATCCCTCGATGCAATTGCCGACTTAGCTCTGCTTCGTGGCACTGGTGCTCGAGGCTTGCGCGCAATCATGGAAAGCGTCTTGCTTGCTGTTATGTATGAAGTTCCAAGCCGCAGTGATATCGCCAAAGTAATAGTTACCGCCGAATCAATCACTGATGGCGTTACCCCAACATTTGTTAAGCGCACGGGAGATATTCCAAAGCGGGCTCCTAGAGGCGAAAAGCGTTCAGAAGAGAAGAGCGCATAAGATTCATTCATGAATTTGCGCAAGACCTCTTTTGCGGGTGTGGCAATCCTGCTTTGCTCACTCTTTTTTGGCATTAACTATTCTTACGCCGAAGAAAATATCGGCGTTACTTCAAATACTGTGACTTTCGGCGCAACCTTTCCGCTAACGGGCGCCGCTAGTCCAGGAATAAGTTCTTACTACTTCGGTATAAATGCATATTTTGATCATGTAAATGCAAACGGTGGAATCTACGGCAGAAAACTAGTTTTTCTGAATTTAGATAGTCAAGGCCTGCCAATAATCGCAATTAATACTACTAATCAATTGCTTCTAGCTTTTGATTCCTTTGCACTAATTTCTAATGCTCCTTCATGTGCCAATCAACAAGCTGTTAAGTCTGCAGTTAATCCAGCGCGGCGAGGAGTTCCCAATCTATTTGTAGATTGTTATCTAGAAAATACTGAAGAAAACGCAGAGAATGTATCTACAAACTATTATTCAAAATTGAGTGCTCAAAATGAGATAACTATTTTGAAGTCCTATATTGACAGGGCTTTTCCGACTCAAAGAATTGCCTTGGCTTATCAGGATGATGATCATGGAATTTACATTTCTAAATTAGCTAATGATTCGAAAGTTGTTTGCAAAAGGAATTTCCTCGCTGGTACCGAAAGTTTTCTTTCTGGATGTAATTCGACCGTTAGTCCACTTAGAGATGGTGACGTAGTTATGTATGCAGGCAGCCCAGCAGGACTAGCTAGATTAAATATTACGTACTCAGTAAATTCAAAGTTAAACCTTAAATATTTTGTAAATTATGATGCATACAATCTCAAAGCCTTGCAACAAGCCGGATTACCAATGACTAATTCGACGGAGATTTATACAGTTAGCCACAACAGCCTAATCTCTGATACTTCAAACAAAGCTGTATCCACTCTTTCTGAAATAGGGCAGAGATACTCATTAGGTACAGCGGTAGATCAACGTTTCCTGAATGGTATGAATGCCGCATACATAATCGCAAACGTACTGGCCTCGGTTGGCCCAGATTTAACTCGCGAGAGATTTATGAAGGCGATGGATCTCTTTGGCTCACAATTTGATGTTTTAGGTATCAGCGCCAGATCCCAGAACTTGCGTGATCGATTTATTCCCACAGGGGGAGTTATCGTAAGAAACGTAGGGGGTACAAGTGAGGCTATTTCGGAAGTATTCTCAATAATTCAAAACCAGGTCTCACTTGGTTCTAGGAAATCAATCCCGATTTCGAATAACGGTCTTCCGCAGTTAACTCAACTTTTGCCGACACCAACTCCGACACCAACTCCGACACCAACTCCGACACCAACTCCGACACCAACCCCAACCCCAACAGTTAAGCCAACGCCAACACCAAAGCCAACTGCTGATCAAACACAAACACCGGTAGTAGAAATTGATGGGGAGGACGAAGAGCCGTTTGGAAAAATTGCGGTTAAGAGAGACAAAACAAAGTACACAATTTCCATAATTAGTAATCTGCCAAATGAACCACTGCAAGTACGTGCTACCAAAAAAGGTCAAAAAGCAATTATTTTTAAAGTTACAACTAATGATGAAGGAGCCATCAAGTTCACGACCACTCGCGCACTTGCGGGTTTTCAATTGGTTTTATTGCTAGATGGCGAGATTTTGAGTTCGGTAAAGGCAGGTTAGACTGCTCCCCATGAGCCAGCGCGGAAAAGAATTAGCATCAACCTTTTCGCCTGCCGAAATTGAGGCGCCGTTATACGAGAAATGGATTTCAGCGGGTTATTTCACTGCAGATGCCAATTCGACTAAAGAACCATTTTCAATAGTTTTGCCGCCACCAAATGTCACCGGCATTTTGCATATTGGCCATGCCCTTGATCAGACTCTGCAAGATTGCCTAGCGCGCATTAAGCGAATGAAAGGCTACGAAGTTTTGTGGCTACCCGGCATGGACCATGCGGGTATCGCAACTCAAAACGTAGTTGAAAAGCAATTAGCTGCTCAAGGAATGTCCCGACATGATTTAGGGCGCGAAGAATTCGTAAGCAAAGTTTGGCAATGGAAAGCTGAATCTGGTGGCGCAATTCTGGGGCAGATGCGTCGCATGGGTGATTCAGTTGACTGGACCCGCGAACGATTCACAATGGATGAAGGCATGTCCAATTCGGTGTTGGCACTTTTCAAGAAGATGTATGACGCCGAATTAATTTATCGTGCTGAACGAATTATAAATTGGTGTCCACGTTGTTTAACTGCGCTTTCCGATATTGAAGTTGAACACCAGGATGATGCTGGCGAGTTTGTTCAAGTTCGTTACGGCGATGGCGAGCAAAGCATTGTTGTTGCTACGACTCGTGCCGAAACCATGATGGGCGATGGCGCAGTTGCAGTTCATCCTGATGACCCACG